>JAZSBW010000064.1:0-6770 GCA_045602585.1 Clostridia bacterium | reverse complement strand
GGGGTGACCGGACTTTGCTGCATGAACTGCATCAAGAGCATGTCTTCTGATTTTACAAGCGGTGATTTCCAAGTCCAAATTATTCATTATATGTGTCCTTTCTGTGCAACAGCACACTATTTATGTCCATTAAAATCCCTCACCCAGCACTTCGCGCACATCAGAGAGAATAATAAATGCTTTTTGGTCAATTTCTTTTACAATAGAGCGCAGTTTCGGTATTTCGTTTCTGGTAACAACGCATAGTATAAAAATATTATCCCGATTGGTATACATACCCTGACCATATATTCCAGTTGTTCCGCGATGCATCACATTCATAATTTTAGCACTTATCTCTTTGGATTTATCAGAGATTATATAAGCACTTTTTGCAGCGTTTCCGCCTTCTACAATGCTATCTGCAACTTTAGAACTTATATAAACAGAAGCAACCATATAAAGCATAAGTGTATAGTCTGCAAATGCAAAACCTGCAGCAAATATAATTATACCGTCTATAATAAAAATAAGGTTTGCAACGGAAATTCGTTTATTGAGTATTTTAAAAAGTATAATCGCTAAAAAATCGCTTCCGCCGGTTGACGCTCCATATTTTATAACAACACCGATTCCTAAACCTATAAACACTCCGCCAAAAGCAGCAGCCATAAGTATATCAGTTGTAAAAGGCATAACATCAGCAGTAATTTCCAAAAACAATGTAAGCGCTATAGTACCAATAGCGGATTTAACAAATACACTTTTAGGCATAGTTTTCCAACTTATAGCAAACAACACCGCATTGATACCAAGCACAACCAATGATACAGGTATTCCGAATTTAGAATGTAAAATAGTAGCAACACCGCCGGCACCGCCTGCAGCAATTTCGTTAGGTATCAAAAAATAACTGAAACCAATTGCCATAAGCAAAGCACCAAGCATAATAAACAAAAAATCTTTGAAAAAGTTTTTCAAAATATCACCTCTGAAATTACGTGTTGCTATTATATTTGACAGAGGTAAAAATTTTATTCTGATATGTCTGCTACCTTATATGCCATATCAAGTATTTCATCAAGACGGGCAGAGTTTTTCTTTAAATAAAGATATCCTATTAGTGACTCAAATCCTGTTGCGTGACGATAATCAACAATATCCGCATTTTTTGCAGAAGTATGCGAATGAGCATTTCTTCCACGCTTATATACAGCCAATTCTTCTTCGGTAAAATTATCTTCAATTGCACGCACAATTTTGCTTTGCGCAACAGCACTGACATACTTTATAGCAATTTTATGAAGTTTTGCAACTTGCATATTAACGTCTTTTGCAATTTTTGTGCGTACATAAGTTTCGAATACAGCATCTCCCACAAAAGCAAGTGTCAATGGCGACAACTGTTCCGGCGGTAATCCAAGTTCAAAATCAAGCATATTTTACTCCCTGTGCCATTTAACGCCTTGGGAAGTATCCTCTAAAATAATTCCCATTGCTTTAAGTTTATCACGTATTTCGTCAGCAGTTTTAAAATCTTTTGCCTTTCTTGCCTGATTTCTCTGTTCAATCATCTCTTCAATCTCACTATCGAGATTATCGTCTTTTTTACTGTTCAATACACCAAGTACACCGCCAAGTTCTTTTATGAGCGAAAGTGTGTCTTCGCATGCTTTTTTACTGCTTTCGACAGTTATTTCAGTATTTGCAAAGTAAACAATATCAAATATAGCGGCAATAGCATCAGCCGTATTTATATCATCTTCCATAGCCTCAATAAATTTCTGTTTAAACTGTGCAAGTTTATCAGAAATATCAGCACCATCGTCTTTAGCATTCTTAGCCATAAATTCAAGATTGCCCATACAGGTGTAAATTCTCTCCAATCCCGATTTCGCCTGAAGCAAAAGGTCGTGAGAAAAGTTGATGGGGTTTCTGTAATGAGCGCTGAGCATAAAGAATCTAATAACTTCAGGTTCAAACTCTTTTACAACATCACGAACGGTAAAGAAATTACCGAGCGACTTACTCATTTTTTTGTTATCAACATTTATATATCCGTTATGCAGCCAATAGTTTGCGAAACAACAACCATTTGCAGCCTCAGACTGTGCAACCTCATTTTCGTGATGAGGGAATATCAAGTCCATACCACCGCTATGGATATCGATTGTTTTACCAAGGTATTTATTTGCCATAGCACTGCATTCTATATGCCAGCCCGGTCTGCCCATTCCCCAAGGGCTTTCCCATGCAGGTTCGCCCGCTTTCTGTGCTTTCCATAAAGCAAAATCCATCGGGTCTTCTTTCTGCTCACCAACATCAATGCGGGCACCGGCTTCAAGATTTTCCAATGGCTGATGCGAAAGTTTTCCGTATTCATCAAACTTTTTAACACGGAAATACACATCACCGTTTACGTTATATGCATAACCTTTGTCTTCCAAAGTTTTTATAAGTTCAATAATAGCATCGATATTTTCAGTCGCTCTCGGATGAACAGTTGCGCATTTAATACCAAGCGCGCCGGCATCTTTAAAATACTCATCAATAAATCTGTCAGCAAGTTCTTTAACTGTTATGCCCTCTTCATTAGCACGATTGATCATTTTATCGTCTATATCAGTAAAGTTCTGAACAAAACTTACCTCGTAGCCAACATATTCCATAAAACGTCTTAAAGCATCAAAAATTATAAACGGACGTGCATTACCTATATGGAAATAGTTATAAACAGTAGGTCCGCATGAATACATACGCACTTTTCCTTCTTCAACCGGTTTAAATTCTTCTTTTTGTCTTGTCATACTGTTATAGAGTCTAATCATAATAATAACCTTTACCTTTCCAATGCTTTATTTACTGAGTTCGTCAACTCTTTTTGTTAAATCATCAATAAGTTTATGCAGTTTGCAAATTTCCTGAGATGTCGGGTCCGGCATATGAATCTGGTCCAAATCGTCCGGCTTGATGCGTTTATTATTAATCCTGACAATTCTTGCCGGTACACCTACACATGTAGAATTTTCAGGAACTTCCGAAAGCACTACTGCATTTGCCGCAATTTTCGAATTACTGCCCACCACAAAAGGACCAAGCACTTTAGCACCACAACCAACCATTACATTATCACCAAGTGTGGGATGTCGTTTACCTTTATCCTTACCCGTACCGCCAAGTGTTACCCCCTGATACAGAGTGCAGTTATCACCGATTACCGCAGTTTCACCAATAACAACACCTGTACCATGGTCGATAAAAAGACCTTTACCGATTGTTGCACCGGGGTGAATCTCTATGCCGGTTAAAAATTTGCTGTACTGTGATATAAGTCTTGCTATAAACTTCATTCCGTGATTATAGAAAAAATGAGCGTATCTGTGAAAAACCAGAGCGAAAAGCCCCGTGTATAAAAAGAACACCTCTACCTTACTACGCGCTGCCGGATCCCTTTGCATAACAGAAGATATTTCGCACAACGCAACAGGAGTATAAAAAAGATAATGTGCAACAATGATTGCAACTATTGTAATAAGTAAATACATACTCTTTTCCTCCATAAAATGCACATATATTTTATTATATAATCTTTTTTCTTAAAAAACAACTCTTTTTTACGTTTTTTTAATTGATTTTACAATTGTATTATGATAATATGATTATGTAATATATTTTAACTGCAGGTGATAACATGATATACAGAGAATGCGAAAACCCAAAATGCTTTTTTTGTGCATATTCTGCGCAACTTGCCGCTACAGAAGATATGATATGCAGCAAGGCAGGAATTGTGCACGAAGACAGCGTTTGCAAAAAATTCAGGTACGACCCTCAAAAGCGTGTTCCAAAGCGAACACCAAAACTAAACACAGAAAATTTCAGTGCAGAGGATTTTGCACTTTAAATGGTGCGTAACAACAATGCACATTTCTCCATATAATATATTAAAGCGACAAATCCAATTTGTATGCAAATATATTCGGAGGTATCAAAATGTCAGCCAATGTGCGCAGTCTTGCCGACCTCCCTACCGGTGAGCGATGCCATGTAGCAGGTCTTAACTCAAGCGGCAGCAACCGCAGACGTATGCTCGACTTAGGCTTAGTACCCGGCACTGAGGTTGAAGCAGTTCTTAAAAGTCCGTCCGGCGGAGTTACCGCTTATCTTATACGCGGTACACTCATTGCAATCCGCCATGAGGACGCAGTAAATATAACAATATACTAACTGTCTATATAAAAATATCGGAGTATGCCAAAATCATACTCCGATATTTTTTAGTCTTCGTCTTCTTCGGCAATCTGTTCCAATTCGTTTACAATCACATGGATTTTTTCTACTCTGTGATAGTCCGTTTCTGTAACTGTAATATTTAAATTCTGATAATCAAATACATCTCCGGTTTCAGGAACACGGTCCAATTGTTCCATAACCCAACCGCTAATAGATGCAATTTCCTCATCAGGCTCAATACCGAACTGTTCACAAAAGTCTTCAAAATCTGCAGAGCAATCAACAATATATTTGTTTTCTCCGATAAATTCAAAATCCTCTACAACTTCATCATGCTCGTCCCAGATTTCGCCTACAAGTTCCTCTAAAATATCTTGCATCGTAACAATACCCAAAGTTCCGCCGAATTCATCTAAAATAACGGCAATGTGAGATTTATTGGTCTGGAGTTCTTTTAAAAGGTCATTAATCTTTTCGCTTCTCTGTACAAATACGGGAACAGACATAAGTTCTTCAATACTTTTATCTGTTATACCCGCTTCATTATAGAAATCCTTAAGGTGAATTACGCCCACAATGTTATCGATACTCTCATCAAAAACAAGCAGTCTTGAAAAACGTGTCTGCGCAAAAAGTCTTGCAACTTCAACTTTATCACCATCTATTGATACAGCCTCAATAACTACACGGTGCGTCAATACATCTTCTGCTCTTTGCTCAGTAAATTCTATGGCATTACGCAAAAGGTCGCCTTCGTCAGTATCTATAGTACCTTCCTGTTCAACCTCGTCAACTAAAACAAGTAACTCTTCCTGCGACATTTTTGCGCTTTCTTCCACTTTAATGACTTTAGCAAGGAGTTTTTTCCATAAAGTGAATATAAAGTTTACAGGAGTAAGTATCCATATAAGCATTTTTATAATAGGTGCTGAAAACATAGCAAAGTTTTCCGGAGTATCTTTAGCAATACTTTTTGGAGAAATCTCACCAAATATAAGAACCACTACAGTAATAACTGCAGTTGAAATTGCAGCGCCGTAATCAGGAAAAAGTTTTACAAAAAGCACAGTGCCCATTGACGCCAATGCTATATTTACAATATTATTTCCAACCAAAATTGTGGATAAAAGTTTATCGTAATTCTCTGCAATAGAAAGTACCAAAGCAGCACGCTTATTTCCTTTTTCAGACATATTTTTAAGTCGTGTTTTATTAATAGATGTAAACGCAGTTTCTGTAGCAGAAAAGTACGCTGACATAAGCACTAATGCTATCATTACAATTATATAAGGCATAGGTAAAGGGTCCATTTTTAAATATTCTCTCCTCAAAATTAATCTTTATATATAATATATATATTACAAATCGGTTTGCAGGTCAATTACGCATTATATAAGAACACAAAAAGGCACGCCTGCGCAAAGCACATATTATACGCAGGTATGCCTGATATATCATATCAATTATAAAATTTGCGTTAGAATTACTCCCGTCGCCGTCCATTATAGAATAAACCATTCCTTTCATAATGTTGTATATATTCTATCACATATATAGCAAATAGTCAACACCATTTTTAATATTCACGCAACTCAACGCATTTTCATAGTATATAATTGAACTATTGCACATTATGGGAGGGGCAGTTTATGGGTCTTACAATTCAATCAACACAAAAGGGTGCCTTTATAGAAAAAGACATAACTCAAAAAAGCAAAAACATAATCGCTTTGGCAGGAAATCCCAACGTAGGTAAAAGCACGGTATTTAATGCTCTTACAGGTTTAAAACAACACACCGGAAACTGGCCCGGAAAAACTGTTGCAAACGCCGTAGGTACATTTAAACACGAGAACGAAGAATATACACTTGTAGATTTACCGGGTACATATTCTCTGATGTCCAATTCTAAAGAAGAGGAAATAGCGCGTGATTTTATATGCTCTGCAAAATCAGATGCTGTAGTTGTTGTGGCAGACGCAACCTGCCTGGAGCGTAACCTCAACCTTGTTCTGCAAATACTTGAAATCACACCTAAATGTATATTATGTGTAAATCTAATGGACGAGGCAAAGAAAAAGAAAATCAAAATTGACATAGACAGATTAAAAACTATTCTCGGTATACCGGTGATAGGAATAGCTGCAGCACGTAAAAAAGGTACTGAACCATTGAAAGAAATAATCAAAACATTAAACAATAAAACTTTTAATACTGCATACGTTCCAAAGTATGATGCAATTATTGAAGAAAGTATAACTGCAATCACTGAAGAAATCGTCAAAGAATATCCGGATTTCTCTCTTTGTCCAAGATTTGCTGCAATTAAACTTTTGTGCGAAGATGAAAGTATAATAAAATCCTTACAATATTTTGCGGATTGTAATTTTTCTGAAAACCAAAATATAGCAAACATTTTAACGCTGAAAAAATCCTCTCTGGCAGAGGTGGGTATTACAGAAAACAATATAAGTGACAAAATTGTATGCTCTATAATTTCCGAAGCAGAAAGCATAGCAAAAAAATGTGTTATTATTAAAAACACTCAGTATGCCTTA
>JAZSBW010000063.1:0-3052 GCA_045602585.1 Clostridia bacterium | reverse complement strand
AGGACATCAACGAATTCTGCCGTGATTTACCTAAATACAAGTGACCAAGAAAAATCATTTTTGCTGAGGTGCCCAGAAACCCCACAGGCAAAATTGAAAAACCAAAGCTCCGCAAAATATACTGCGGTGAAAGTCTGGTTGCTCAGCAAAACGAAATAAAATAAGAAAGGATTTTCCGTATGAAGAAATTATTACTTGGTAATGCCGCAGTTGCACGCGGTGCATACGAAGCAGGCGTAACGGTGGTATCATCATACCCCGGTACACCCAGCACAGAAATTACTGAAAACATTGTTGCCTACCCCGAAATATATGCAGAATGGGCACCAAATGAAAAAGTTGCGGCAGAGGTTGCAATAGGTGCATCCATAGCAGGTGCAAGGGCAATGTCGTGTATGAAACACGTTGGTATGAATGTTATGGCAGACCCTATGTTTACAGTAAGTTACATAGGTGTGAACGGCGGTCTTGTATTCTGCGTTGCAGACGACCCCGGTATGCATTCATCACAGAATGAGCAGGATTCAAGACATTATGCAAAAGCATCTAAAATCGCTATGCTTGAGCCGGCAGACTCTGCTGAATGTAAAGAGTTTACAAAACTGGCATATAAACTTTCCGAAGAATTTGACACACCGGTTATCATACGACTTTCAACACGTGTTTCACACTCGCAGAGTATGGTGGAACTGTGTGACAGAGAAGATTACAAACTTAAAGATTACGAAAAGAACATCGGCAAAAATGTTATGATGCCTGCAAATGCAATCAAACGTCATGTAGAAGTTGAAAAACGCATTTCCGCACTTACTGAATATGCAGAAAATTCACCTCTTAACACAGAGGAAATCAACAACAGTAAAATCGGCGTAATTACATCGGGTATATCATATATGTACGCAAAAGAAGCACTTGGTAATAAAGTTAATTACTTAAAACTCGGTATGGTTTATCCCCTGCCCGAAAAGAAGATTTTAGATTTTGCCGAAAAATGTGAGAAGGTATACGTTATAGAAGAACTTGACCCTGTATTTGAACAGCATTGCAAGGCATTAGGGTTGGGAGTTATCGGCAAAGACGCATTTACCCTTTTGGGCGAATACACACCTCAAATGATTAAAAAAGCAGTTCTCGGAGAGGATGCTCCTGAATTTGCTGAATTAGAAGAAACTATTCCGGTGCGTCCTCCCGTTATGTGTGCAGGTTGTCCTCACAGAGGTACATTCTATGTACTTAAAAAACTCGGTCTTGTAGTATCGGGTGACATTGGTTGCTACACATTAGGTGCTGTTGCACCGCTTCAAAGTGTTGACACAACCATCTGTATGGGTGCATCTGTTTCTGCTGCACTCGGTATGGCTAAAGCCAGAGGCGAAGAATTTAATAAAAAACTCGTTTCTGTTATTGGTGATTCAACCTTTATGCATTCGGGTATTACCGGTTTGGTTGACATTGTATACAATAAAGGTGCTAACACCGTTATTATACTTGACAACTCCATTACCGGTATGACAGGACATCAGAATAACCCCACCACAGGTAAAACAATAAGAGGAGAAGAAACAAAACAGGTTAACCTTATTGCACTTTGTAAATCAATCGGTGTTGAGCGTGTGGTTGTAGCAGATCCATTTGACGTTAAAAATTTTGAAAAAGTTGTTAAAGAAGAAACTCAGGCAAACGAGCCTTCAGTTATCATAGCACAACGTCCATGTGCGCTTTTAAAGTCTGTTAAATACACAGGTCACTGCACAATCGGCGAAAACTGCAAAAAATGCAAATTGTGCTTAAAACTCGGTTGCCCCGCAATAAGTGCAGATGGCGACGGTGTAAAAATAGACCTTAACCAGTGCAATGGTTGTGGACTGTGTGTAAATGTTTGTCCTTTCAATGCTATTAAAAAGGAGGATAACGAATAATGACTAAGAATATTATGATTGTAGGCGTTGGCGGTCAGGGAACATTGCTTGCAAGCCGAATTTTAGGAAACACCGTTATAAACGAAGGCTATGATGTTAAAGTGTCGGAAGTACACGGAATGAGCCAGCGCGGCGGAAGCGTTGTTACATACGTTAAATACGGAGATAAAGTATACTCCCCTATTATTGACAGAGGCGAGGCTGACATCATTTTAGCATTTGAAACACTTGAGGCTTACCGTGCTCTGCCCTATCTTAAAAAAGGCGGAAAAATGATTGTAAATAATCAAAAAATGAATCCTATGCCCGTTATAACAGGTGCTGCAACTTACCCTGAAAACATTACAGATAAACTCTCTGCAAAAGCAGATGTGCAGATTGCAGATGCGGCATCGCTTGCAAAACAGGCAGGCAACATTAAGGCAGTTAATGTAGTGCTTATCGGCATAATGGCAAAATCAACAGATATCGAATACGATAAATGGATTAAAACAATAAAAGAAACTGTTCCGGAAAAATTTGTGGACATCAATATCAAGGCATTTGACCTTGGATATAACTTATAAGGAGTGATTAAAATGGCTAAGTATCATCAGCCCGAACTGGAATGTATGGACCGCGAGGAACGCAAAAAAATCCAGACAGAACGTCTTGTTAAACAAATTAAATATGTTTATGAAAACGTAGAGCCATACAGAAAACGTATGGATGAAGCAGGAGTTAAGCCTGAAGATATTAAAGAACTTAAAGACCTTGCCAAACTCCCTTTTACATATAAAAAAGACTTACGTGATTTTTATCCGTTTGAACTTTTTGCTGCTCCTATGAAAGACATTGTACGTATACACGCTTCATCAGGTACAACAGGAAAACAAATTGTAGCCGGTTATACTAAAAACGATATGGAGATATGGTCTGACTGTATGGCACGACAGTTTGTAGCGGCTGAAGGTGACGAAAACTCTATAGTTCAGGTTTCTTACGGTTACGGATTGTTTACAGGCGGTCTTGGTGCTCACGGCGGTGCGGAAAGAATCGGTGCGATGGTGATTCCCACATCATCAGCTAACACAGAACGGCATGTCAGATTTATGACAGACCTTGGGTCAGCTCACCTTTGCTGCGCACCGTCT
>JAZSBW010000062.1:0-15697 GCA_045602585.1 Clostridia bacterium | reverse complement strand
GGTAATGTGCTTGGTAGATATCATCCACACGGCGACCAATCCGTTTACGGTACAATGGTAAGAATGGCACAGCCGTTCTCACTTCGTTATCCACTTGTTGACGGTCACGGTAACTTCGGTAACGTTGACGGTGATGGCGCTGCTGCTTACCGTTATACTGAGGCAAGAATGAGCAAACTTGCAAACGTTATGCTCGAAAATATAGAAAAAGACACCGTTGACTTTGCACCTAACTTTGACGAAAAAAGAAAAGAACCGCTTGTTCTGCCTACAAGAATACCTACTCTTTTAGTAAACGGAAGTTCGGGTATTGCCGTAGGTATGGCTACAAATATTCCGCCGCACAACTTAACGGAAGTGTTAGACGGCGTTATTGCACAGATTGACAACCCCGAAATTTCAGTTGAGGAACTTATGGATTACATAAAAGGTCCTGATTTTCCTACAAGAGCGTCAATTATGGGCAGAAGCGGAATAAGAAGCGCTTACAACACGGGTAAGGGCAAAGTTATTATCCGTGCAAAAACCGAGATAGAAGAGCATAAAGACGGAACATCTTCAATTATCGTTACGGAACTTCCGTATCAGGTAAATAAAAAGATGCTTGTTGAGTCTATTGCTGAAATGGTTAAGGAAAAACGCATTGAGGGTCTTTCTTATATTGACGACCACTCGTCAGACCGTGTCGGCATAAGACTTGAAATATCTTTAAAAAGAGATGCCAATCCGCAGGTTATATTAAACCAGTTGTTTAAATTCACACGTCTGCAGGACAGTTTCTCTATAAATATGCTGGCTATTAAAGACGGCAAGCCCAAAACAATGGGACTTAAAGAGATTCTTGACCAGTTTATTAAATTTCAGGAAGAAATCGTTACACGCAGAACTAAATACGACCTCGAAAAAGCAGAAGCAAGAATGCATATTTTAGAGGGTTTGCGTATTGCGCTTGCAAATATTGACGAAATTATAAAAATTATCCGTGATTCTTACGACGATGCTAAAGAAAGACTTATGGCTCGCTTTGGTATGAGCGATATTCAGGCGCAGAGCGTACTGGATATGCGCCTTGGCCAGTTGCAGAAGTTGAACGGCGAAAAGATTGAAACCGAGTATCAGGAACTAAAAGCAAAATGCGATGAATACAGGGCTTTGCTTGCCGACAGAGTTAAACTGATGGAGCAGATTAAACTGGAACTTACTGAAATTCGCGATAAATACGGCGACGAAAGACTTACCAAGTTAGAGCCCGCTATAAACGATATTGACGACGAGGATTTGATTGAAGAAGAAGAGTGTGTTATAACAATGACACACGCAGGGTATATCAAACGTCTGCCGGTTAGCACATACAAGGCTCAGCACAGAGGCGGCAGAGGTGTTACAGGTCTGCACACACGTGAGGAGGACTTTGTAGAAACTTTGTTCGTGGCATCTTCTCACAGCAATCTGCTGTTCTTTACAGACCGCGGCAGAATGTATAAAATAAAAGGCTATCAGATTCCCGAAAGCGGCAGAAACTCTAAGGGTATGGCAATAGTAAACCTTATAGAGATAGAAAAAGACGAAAAAATCACCGCCATGATTCCGATACGTGAATTTAACGAGGGCGAGTACCTTACAATGGTTACTAAAAACGGTCTTGTTAAAAAGACTGATATTATGGAATACGCAACCACACGTAAGGGCGCAAGAATTGCTATCGGTCTGCGTGAGGACGACGAACTTATAAGCGTTATGAAAACCGCAGGTGACGAAAAAATTCTGCTCGGTACACGCAACGGTATGTGCATAAAGTTTGAAGAAACCGACGTTCGTCCTATGGGCAGAGGTGCATCGGGTGTAACGGGTATTAAACTAAAAGGTGACGATATGGTTATAAGCGCCGAGGTGTGCCGTGAGTGTGCAACCGTGCTTACTGTTACCGAGAACGGATTCGGTAAAAAGACATCGCTTGAAGAATACAAAACACAAAACCGTGCAGGTAAGGGTGTAACTGGTTATAAACTTACCGATAAAACAGGTCTTGTTGCCGGCTTTAAAGTGGTTGATGAGGGCGATGACCTTATGGTTATAACCTCAGACGGTATAATTATCCGTACTTCTACTGACGAAATCAGCGAATTCGGCAGAGTTACACAGGGTGTAAGGGTAATGCGCCTTGACGAGGGCGTTAAGGTTGTTTCAATTGAGCGTACCGCTAAGGAAGAAGACGAAGAAAATACAGAAGCACAATCACCAGAAAGTGTTCAGCCAACAGAAGAATAATAAAAAAGGAACTCGGTTGAGTTCCTTTTTCCTTTTCAAATTCACAAAATTATTCTCATTAAAGCCCATTTAATGTAAAAAAATGACAAAATATATAGTTGTATATAAAAAAATATTGAAATTATCTTCAAAATGTGGTATGTTATTAGTATGAATTTTGATGAAAAGAAGGGACTTTGTTATGGAAAAGATTTACACAGGTAAAACTAAAGACGTATACAGCCTTGATAACGGCAACGTAATGCTTAAATTCAAAGACGACTGCACCGGTAAAGACGGCGTTTTCGATCCCGGTGAGAATACTGTAGGTTTAACTATCGAGGGTATCGGCAAGGCAAACCTCAGAACTTCTGTTTATTATTTTGATATGCTCAAAGAAGCAGGCATCAAAACTCACTACGTAACCGCTGATGTTGAAAACGCTACTATGGAAGTTCTTCCCGCTACTGTTTTCGGTCATGGCCTTGAGGTTATCTGCCGTTTGGTTGCTACAGGCAGTTTTATCCGCAGATACGGCGAATATATGGAAGATGGTACAGTACTTGAGGGCGGTTATGTAGAGTGCACTTTCAAAAATGACGAAAAAGGCGATCCGCTCGTTACTATGGAAGGGTTAGCAGCACTCGGTGTTATGACCCCCGAAATGTTTGAGAGTATGAAAGAGCAGACTCTTAAAATCACTAAAATCGTTGCAGACGATTTAAAATCAATCGGTCTTGATTTGTGGGATATCAAATTTGAGTTCGGTTACAATAACGGCGAGGTTATCCTGATAGACGAAATCGCTTCAGGTAATATGCGTGTTTATAAAGACGGCAAGATTGTAGACCCCGTTGAACTTACAAAATTAATCCTTGCAAGATAAATCAAATAAAAAAAGTAGGGGACGATGCCAACATCGTCCCGTTTTTTTCGGACAGTCCGGAGGCCTGTCCCTACGATTTACTTATAATTGTTTTAGTGCAATTTGTAGGGACCGGCCTCCTGGACGGTCCGCTTTTTTATTTTATTTAATTTTATATTCTGCAGAACCTTCAAGTTCCTCTTCTATCCGCAAAAGGCGGTTATACTTTGCCACACGTTCGCTTCTGGCAGGTGCACCGGTTTTAATCTGCCCTGCATTCATAGCAACTGCAAGGTCTGCAATGGTGGTGTCCTCTGTTTCACCGCTCCGGTGGGAGATAACTGCGCTGTAACCCGCTTTATGAGCCATTTCAACTGCATTCATAGCCTCGGTGATGGTACCAATCTGATTAATTTTAATAAGGATTGAGTTGCCGGCACCTTTTTTTATACCGTCTTTTAATCTTTCTGTGTTAGTTACAAACAAATCGTCGCCTACCAGTTGGATTTTATTGCCCAATCTTTCGGTTAAAAGTCTCCAACCCTCCCAGTCGTCCTCGCCAACACCGTCTTCTATGGAAAATATTGGATAATCGTTGCAAAGACTTTCCCAATATGCCACCATTTCTTCTCGCGAGAGGTGTTTACCCGATTTTGGGAGTGTGTATCCATTGTCATTTGCCCATTCTGATGCGGCAGCATCTATTGCGAGTACGAAATCCTCGTCCGTTTTGTATCCGGCAAGCCCTATTGCAGCCATAATTGCTTTGATTGCGTCCTCGTCGCTTTCAAGTGAGGGTGCAAAACCGCCCTCGTCGCCTACTGCGGTGGATTTTCCGTCTTCTTTAAGCACTTTTTTAAGTGTATGGTAAACTTCGGCACACATAGAAAGACCATGAGAAAAACTTTCTGCGCCGATTGGCATAATCATAAATTCCTGAATATCTACATTGTTGTCTGCGTGCGCACCGCCGTTTAATATGTTCATCATTGGCACGGGCAGAACGTGTGCGTTAGAGCCACCAAGGTACTGATAAAGGCTTAATCCAAGCGCATTTGCCGCCGCTTTTGCACATGCTGCAGAAACCGCAAGTATAGCGTTTGCTCCTAATCTGCTTTTGGTTGGTGTGGCATCTAAAGAGCACATAGTATGGTCAATTTTAATCTGGTCTAAAACGTTCATACCTGTAATATGTTCGGCAATTACACTGTTTATATTGTTGACCGCTTTTAAAACACCTGCTCCGTTGTAGCGCTCGTCACCGTCACGCAGTTCGGTTGCCTCGTAAATGCCTGTAGATGCGCCCGACGGAACAGATGCTCTGCCTACAAATCCGCCCTCTGTTATAACCTCTGCCTCAACGGTGGGATTACCTCTGGAATCGAGCACTTCTCTGCCGTGAACACTTATAATTTCAATGTACTGTTTCATATTTACACCCTTTCTTTCTTGTTTATAGGTATATTGTTGCAATTCGGGGCAGAATATATACATAATTTTTCCTAATATTATTATTGACAAATTATCTTAATTGGATTACCATATATTTATGCATATAAATTGAAAGGAGTAGTTATGAATACATCTTTAGTGGTTAATCAGGTGCTGATGCTGTTTTTCCCTGTTGTCATCGGCTATATAATAATTAAACTGGGTGTAGTAAAAGAGGAGTTTACTAAAAATCTTTCCTCTTTTATATTTAATGTAACTTTACCGTGTGCTATAGTTTCTGCACTTCAATTTGACTTTGACAGACAAATTCTTATAAAAAGCGCATTGCTTACAGTTATATCTGTTGTTGTAACCGTGTTTTCGTTTGTATTTGGACTTGGAACTGCAAAGGCATTGCGTGTAAAGAACGCTTCTAAAAATGCAATAATATATTCAATGATGTTTTCAAACTTTTCGTTTATGGGGTATCCTATAGCACATGCATTTATGGGATCTGAAGGTTTAATATATGCAACCATGTTTTCTTTGCCTCTGTATGTTATGGTGCAGTCCTGGGGAGTTGCCCTTATAAATAGCGAGGGAGAGCGAAAGTTTAAAGCCACATATATATTGAACGCACCTTTGATTGCGGCGGTTATTGGATTTACATTGTTTTTAACGGGATTGCGTTTTCCGACGGCGATAGACGGAACTATAGATATGCTTGGCTATATGACAACACCGCTTGCAATGGTAGTTGTGGGGTTATCACTTTCAGCAGAGCCTTTAAAAAATGCTTTCACAAGCATACGATTCTATGTATTGGCACTTTTAAGACTTGTTGTTTTGCCGATTATAGTTTTTTATGCGTTGGTTGCGCTCAATATAAATATAGATATCTGCAGAATAAGCGCTATTATTACTATGATGCCCGTTGCAGCAAACATTATAGTAACGTCCGCCACATACGGAAAAGACACCACCGACCCAGCAAGGGCAGTTCTTCTTACAACTGTGTTGTCTGTTATAACAATTCCGTTGATGGGTTTTATACTTTTTTAATAAAATTTAATTATTTTTATAAAAAATGTTCCATGTGGAACATTTTTGTGTTATACTATAGTAAATACTAAAGAAAGGACGGTGTCTGCAATGGGTAAATGTATTGCCGTGGCAAATCAAAAAGGCGGCGTAGGCAAAACAACTACGGCGGTAAATTTAAGTGCTTGCTTAGGTGCTAAAGGCAAAAAGGTGCTTTTGCTTGATACTGACCCTCAGGGTAATGCCTCCAGCGGTCTTGGGGTGGACAAATCTCAGGCAGAATACTCAATATACAATGTTTTAATCGGCGATGTGTCGCTTAAAGAAGCGGTTGTTCATACAGAGTTTGAGAATCTTGACCTCTGCCCGTCTAATATAGAACTTGCCGGTGCGGAAATTGAACTTGTTTCAATGGAAGACAGAGAACTGCTTATGAAACGCGCCGTTGCAGAAATTAAAAACGACTACGACTTTATAATTATAGACTGTCCTCCGTCACTTGGACTTATAACACTCAACTCGTTTGTGTGTGCAGATACTGTTATGATTCCTATTCAATGCGAATATTACGCACTTGAAGGACTCAGCCAGTTAATGAACACTATCCGCACGGTTAAGCGGTCGCTCAATCCTGCTATTGATATTGAGGGTGTGCTTTTAACTATGTTTGATACACGCACAAACCTTTCTATACAGGTGGCAGACGAAGTTAAAAAGTATTATCCGCACAAAGTTTACGGAACAGTTATACCGAGGAATGTGCGTATAAGCGAGGCACCCAGTTTTGGCGAACCTATAAATATTTACGACAAGCACTCAAAAGGTGCAGAAAGTTATATGGATTTAGCATCTGAAGTTATTGCGGCGAACTGAAAATTTACATAAAAGGAGATAACTATGGCTAAAAAAGGACTTGGAAAAGGGCTTGAGGCTTTGTTTACGGGAATAGATACAACCACTTCCGGAGAAACGGTCGTTGAACTTAAAATATCAGAGGTTGAGCCGGACAGAACTCAGCCAAGACGTGATTTTGATGAAGTTAAACTTGCAGAACTTGCAAGTTCTATAAAAGAACACGGTGTTATAACACCTATTATTGTTAAACGTCTGGAAACAGGATTTTACCAGATTGTTGCGGGAGAGCGCAGATGGCGCGCATCAAAGATAGCAGAGGTAAAAACCATACCCGCAATTGTTCGTGATATGGACAAAGGTTCTCTTTACGAGATATCTATGATAGAAAATCTGCAACGTCAGGACTTAAACCCCGTTGAAGAAGCAAAAGGATATAAACGCTTAATTGACGAGTTTGAAATGACTCAGGAACAGATTTCAAAAAAACTCGGTAAAAGCCGTTCGTCTGTTGCGAACTCATTAAGGATTTTGAATCTGCCTAAAGAGGTAATCACACTTTTGGAAACCGCGCAACTTTCTTTTGGGCATGCAAAAGTTTTGCTTTCGTGTGAGGATGAGAAAAAGCAGGTTGCATTAGCAACGAAAGTTGTACAAGAGGGTATGAGTGTCCGTGAACTTGAACAGGCAATCAAAACACCAGATAAAAAAGAAGCCAAACCTAAAAAAGTTGACCTTAATATGAAACTTGCTTTAAAAGCATATGAAGATAAAGTTACAAAAGGTCTTGGAACAAAAGTTAAAATTGTAGGCAGTAAAAGCAAAGGTAAAATAGAAATTGAATATTATGGCACGGAAGATTTGGAAAGAATTGTTAATTTGATGAAAATCTAAGAAAAACCGACCTTTAAAATTGCGTTTTAAAGTGTATTTTTAAACAACGCTTTATGATTTTGCGTCGAAAACCAAAACCTAATTATGTTTTAATATTATTCCTATTTTAGGGGTAAGAAAATTTTCATATTCAATTTGTTCTACGTGGAACACAAAATTTAAAGGAAGTGTGACAAATGAAGTCAAAAACAAAATTTTTATGGATGTATACCATAATTCTGTTTTCGGTTGCATTAATACTTATATTGTTCGCCGGAATGACGCAGAAGGATTATGCAGAGGAAATAGATGCCCACAAGACTGCAGCAGTCGGAATGCAGAAAAGCGTTTCCGAACTTTCCGAGGCAAATATGAAATTGCGTCAGGAAAATGAACAGTTAAAGGCAAAAGAAACAGAAAACAGTGAACTTATGCACACGATGAATGAGAATATTGACGTATTCAATACACTTTCATCAGCACTTCGTGAATACGATATGGGCAAAAAGGAAAATGCCAGCGAACTGTTGAAAGACCTTGATAAAGAGGGACTTACAGAACCACAGCGTTACATCTATAATAAAATAATGAAATAATTTGTGGAAAAAGGAGATATAAAAAATGTTAGACATCAAAAGATTACGTGAAGACACAGAAAATGTAAAAGCGGCTCTTGCCAGAAGAAAAGAGGATATCGACATTGACGCTGTTTTAGCCGTTGACGCAAAGCGCAGAGAAGTTCTTTTTGAGGCAGAACAGTTAAAAAGCCGTCAGAACGAAGTAAGCAAGCAGATTCCTGCAATGAAAAAAGCAGGTGAGGACACCACCGCTATTTTCAAAGAAATGAAAGAACTTTCAGAAAAAATCAAGGAATTTGACGAGCAAATCCGTGTTTTAGACGAAGAACTTAATATCAAAATGCTTTCTATTCCCAACATCCCCAATGCTGATGTTCCCGACGGTGATACAGATGAAGATAATGTAGAAATCCGCCGCTGGGGTGAGCCGACAAAGTTTGATTTTGAGCCTAAGGCGCACTGGGACGTGGGTGCAGACCTTGGTATTTTAGATGCTGCAACCGCTGCAAAAGTTACAGGTACACGTTTTACTTTCTATAAAGGGTTAGGTTCAAGACTTGAAAGAAGCGTTATTAACTTTTACTTAAATATACACACAGATAACGGCTATACAGAGATTTTCCCGCCATATATGGTACACCGCCGTTCTATGATAGGTACAGGTCAGTTACCTAAGTTTGAAGAAGACGCATTCAAAACAAACAACGATTATTTCCTTATCCCCACAGCAGAGGTGCCCGTTACAAATATGCATCGTGACGAAATTCTCTCTGCAGACCAGTTGCCTTTAAAATATGCTGCATATTCTGCGTGCTTCAGAGCAGAGGCTGGCTCTGCAGGTAAAGATACACGCGGTCTTATCCGTCAGCACCAGTTCAACAAAGTAGAACTTGTTAAGTTCACCACTCCCGAAACATCATACGAAGAACTCGACAAACTTACTGCAGATGCAGAGAGAGTTCTGCAGATGCTCGGTCTGCCCTACAGAGTTGTACGTATCTGTGTAGGTGACCTCGGCTTTACTGCTGCTAAAAAGTACGATATTGAGGTATGGATGCCCAGTTACAACAGATATGTTGAGATTTCCTCATGTTCTAACTTTGAAGATTTCCAGGCAAGACGTGCCAACATCAAATATAAAAATTCGCCTACAGATAAAGCACAGTTTGTACACACCATCAACGGCTCCGGTGTGGCAATCGGCAGAACTGTTGCGGCAATTCTTGAAAACAACCAGAATGCCGACGGTAGCGTAACTATACCTGAGGTTTTAAGACCTTATATGGGCGTAGACATTATTAAACCGGAATAAAAATTAAAAAAAGCGTCGCATCTTGCACGATTTTACACACTTATGTACACATAAGTACACCGCGTGTGAAAAATCGCACATTCTACTCGCTTTTTTGAATTTTATTTGAGATTATCAGAATATTATCTGCAAAATTAAAAGCAGACAAATCCCCGGAACACCCAATAACCCCGTCACTAATGCTGTGATGGGGTTTATTCCTATATAAATTCCCAAAAACGGGCGAAGTAAATTTAAAAGATAAAGCAAAAATGCACCTATTATACTGTTTGCTATCAGTTTAATGGTAAAACGAATAGGCTTAAAAAATATTTTTGTTATTACAAATAATATAAGTAATCCCAGTATGTAACCGACTGCCGACGAAAAACTAATCATAATAATCAACCCCTTGTCCGTGTTTGTATAATTATATTTATGGGTATAAAAAAATATTCATTATTCGTTTTAATGAACAAAAAAATGACTGTCAGAAAGACAGTCATTTTTTATGGAGGCGGGGAGAGTCGAACTCCCGTCCGAAACACCATCCACATCGGGTACTACGGGCGTAGTCTGTGTTATATTCCCGACACGGCTCAACACAGACAAAACGTGCCGCATCGGGTTGTCCCTGCTCCGTGACGGCTTCCGGGACATAAGAAATCCGTTCACGTTCACCGCTATCTGACGCCCAAGCCTAAGCCGCGGTACTCAAAGGGTGGACGGCTGCCTTTAAATTAGGCAGCGTATGCTAAATTATTGTTAGCTTTTATATTTAAGTTTTGGAGTTTTTAAAGCGGACCCCGCCGCTGCCCGCACCCAAAGTTTCAGATGCCCCGTCGAAAGCATTACGCCCCCGAGATATTTACAACTTTGATTATTATCAAGTGCAAATAGAATTATACATATAATCTTGAGTTTTGTCAAGGCAACATATTGAAAAATAATTTCCTTTATTGTATAATATACGGAAGGTGGTGAAAATATGCGACTTGACAAAATGCTTGCCAACAGCGGTGTCGGTAGTAGAAAAGATATTAAAAATCTGGTTAAATCGGGCGCTGTAACGGTAAACGGCGTACCCGTTAAAAAAAGCGATATACATATAAACGAAAATGTTGATAAAATTTGCATAAATGGCGTAGAGATAGAGTACAAAAAGTTTATCTACCTTATGCTTAATAAACCCGCAGGGTACGTAAGTGCTACAGAGGATTCTAAATACCCCACTGTTATAGACCTTGTGCCTGAGGAGTACAGGCATTATGATCTGTTCCCCGTAGGCAGGCTCGATATCGATACAGAGGGACTTTTAATACTCACAAACGACGGTGCGTATGCGCACAATGTGCTCTCGCCCAAAAAGCATGTTTACAAAACATATTATGCCGAACTTGATGAGCCTGCAACAGAGGATGATGTGCTATCCTTTGCAAACGGCATTACAATTGAGGGCGGATACACCTGCAAAGAAGCGGAACTCACCATACTCGATGGCGAAAAGCCGTCTGCGCACGTGCGTATATGCGAGGGTAAGTTCCATCAGGTAAAACTTATGTTCAAAGCGGTCGGAAAAAACGTGACATATTTAAAACGCATTAAATTTGGTGAATTTGAACTTCCCGACGATTTACCTTTAGGACAACTTACAGAAATTTACATTGAAGGCGAGTAACACAACAAATGTGCCGTTTAACCCCTTTCGTGTGTAGTTTAAAGAAAAAGGTGCGAATTTGATCGCACCTTTTAAATTATTCATTAACTTTTTTAGAGCCGTTTCTGCATATTGCTTTGTAAGCAGGACGGATAATTCTTCCGCCGGAGATAACCTCCTCAATTCTGTGAGCACACCAGCCGGCAACACGAGCCATAGCAAATATAGGTGTAAACATTTCTGGCGGTATATTGAGCATTCTGTAAACAAAACCGGAGTAAAAATCCACGTTTGCACAAACAACCTTAGTGGAGTCTTTTTCTGCTTTTAAAACTTCTTTACCAAGTCGCTCCACCATTTCGTACAGGTTAAATTCTTCAATATTACCCGTTTTTTCTGCAAGTTGTTTAGCCTTTTCTTTCAAAATAACTGCACGGGGGTCTGAGTTTGTGTAAACTGCGTGGCCCATACCATATATAAGACCGGAGTTATCAAATGCTTCTTTGCGTACAATTTTTGTAAGATACTCGTAAACTTCCTGTTCGTCCGTCCAGTCGTTTATGTTTGCTTTGATGTGCTCAAACATTTTTACAACTTTAGCGTTTGCACCACCGTGACGTGGACCTTTTAAAGAACTGATAGCCGCAGCAATTGCGCCGTATGTGTCAGTACCGGAAGACGAAAGCACACGGCAGGTAAATGTAGAGTTGTTACCGCCGCCGTGTTCCGCGTGGAGCATCAGGGCAAGGTCAAGTATCTCTGCCTCGGCGGGGTCAAATGTTTTGTTGGAGCGCAGCATACGCAGCAAATTTTCAGCAATAGAGAACTCTCTTTTTGGCTGATGTAAAATAAGGCTTGAGTTGTCGAAATAGTGACGTTTTGCACGGTATGCGTATGCACCGAGTATAGGCATCTGTGCAATCAACTGTACAGACTGGCGCAAAATATTTTTAATGTCGCAACTGTCGGGGTTGGCATCGTAAGAGTAGAGTGTAAGAACAGAGCGAGCCAGTTTGTTCATTATGTCGCGGCTGGGCTGTTTTAAAATCATATCCTCTGTAAAAGATTCGGGGAGTTCGCTGCTTTCGTTTAAAAACTCAAGGAACTGCGAAAATTCTTCATCAGACGAAGGCAATCTGCCTTCAAGTAAGAGGAAACAAACCTGTTCAAAACGGTATCTGCCGTTGATACCGCAATTTTCTACGAGGTCGCCAATGTCGTAACCGCGATACGCCAGCGTTCCGTCAACGGGATATTTTTCGTCCTGCGAAACTATGTAACCGTGCACTTCGCTGACCTTGGTAAGACCGGCAAGAACACCTGAGCCGTCTAAATTGCGCAGACCTCTTTTAACTTCAAACTTACTGTAGTTTTCAGCAGGTATGCTGTACGTTTCTAAAATGGTGCTGTACAGATGTTCAATTTCCTGTTGTTTTTTAAAATCCTTCATATCATCAATCCTTTTAATATAATAACCTTATTATGAAATCCTATTTTATCATAAAAGAAATCAAAAATCAACCATATATTATAATAAGACGAAAAAATTTTAAAAATAACTATTGACAATACGTTACAGGTGTGTTATAGTAGATAAGCCGAATATCGGTTTTTTTTGTGTTGCAAAAAATAAATATAGTCATAAATGCTATGTTAATCGCAGTACTTAAGGAGGTGCACAGCAATGAGAGTAAAAATCACACTCGCTTGCAGCAAATGCAAACAGAGAAACTACGACACCATGAAGAATAAGAAAAACAATCCCGACAGACTGGAAATGAACAAATATTGCCGTTTCTGTCGTGAACACACAATGCACAAAGAAACAAAATAATAATCTTTTGTACCTATATATTATGGTAGATAAGATTTATCAGAGAGGTGAACAGTATGGCAGAAGCAAATGCTGCTAAGAAGAGTAAAAACCCCTTCAAGGCTATCGCTAAATATTTCAGAGAAGCAAAATCTGAAATGAAAAAGGTTGTTTGGCCCTCACGCAAGCAGGTTGTCAACAACACCATTGTTGTTATCGCCGCAGTTCTTATCATCGGTATTATTATTTGGATACTTGACGCCATCTTCCAGTTCGGTATATTCCAGTTCATTAAATAATTGAATCGGGGTATGTAACCGTCACGGAGTACGAGAGGAGAACTTCATAATATGGCTAATAACGCGAAATGGTATGTTGTGCACACCTATTCCGGATATGAGAATAAGGTTAAAACAAACATAGAAAAAATCGTGGAAAACCGCCATCTTGAAGATTATATCTTAGAGGTGCTGGTGCCCACGGAAGATGTTGTGGAGGAAAAGAACGGTAAAGAAAAAACCGTTACAAGAAAAATCTTCCCCGGATATGTTCTTATTAAAATGGGTATGTCCGACGTTACATGGTACGTTGTTCGCAACACCACAGGTATCACGGGCTTTGTAGGCACAACCACCAAGCCGATTCCTTTAACAGAGGCAGAGGTTGTTTCTATGGGTCTTATTTCAGAAGAGAGCAAATCCGAGTTCAATATCGGCGACACCGTCAAAATCAGCGGCGGTGCATTTGAAGGACAGGTCGGCAATATTGTCGAGATTGACGAAGAACACAAAACCGTTAAGGTATCGCTCAATGTGTTCGGTCAGGTTACCGCTGTTGAGGTGGATCCTGTCTTTATTAAGTTAGTTTAATAAGCGGTTTCGCTTGTTATAGTGGGAGGACGTATGTCCGCTTGACCACATCACGTTTGTAAGGAGGTGTTTCCAAATGGCACAGAAAGTAATGGGTTTTATTAAGCTTCAGATTGAAGCAGGCAAAGCCACTCCTGCACCACCTGTTGGTCCCGCATTAGGTCAGCACGGTGTAAACATCATGCAGTTCTGCAAAGAGTTCAACGAGAAAACTGCTAAGGACGCTGGTCTTGTAATTCCGGTTGTAATCACCGTATATCAGGACAGATCCTTCTCTTTCATCACAAAAACTCCCCCCGCAGCTGTATTGATTAAAAAGGCTTGCAAAATTCAGAGCGGTTCGGGCGTACCGAACAAAACTAAAGTCGCTACTATCAGCAAAGACGCTGTTAAGCAGATTGCTGAGCAGAAAATGCCTGACCTCAACGCAGCAAGTGTTGAAGCAGCTATGAGCATGATTGCAGGTACTGCAAGAAGTATGGGCGTAGTAGTAGAGGACTAATTGGTAACACGGTGTCTTAAAAGTAAGACACGCAAATTCGTGGGAGGAATTTTATTTTAAAAAATTCCGTGTAACCACAAAGGAGGAAATAAAAGTTGAAAAAAGGAAAGAATTATTTAGATAGCGCAAAGCTTATCGAAAAATCTAAACTTTATGAACTTGACGAAGCGCTTGACCTTGTTGTTAAAACAGCAAAGGCAAAGTTTGACGAAACTATTGAAGTTCACGTAAAACTCGGCGTTGACTCAAGACACGCTGATCAGCAGGTTCGCGGAGCGATCGTACTGCCTCACGGTACAGGTAAATCTGTTCGTGTGCTCGTATTCTGCAAAGGCGATAATGTTAAAATCGCTGAAGAAGCAGGCGCTGATTATGCAGGCGGCGAGGAACTCGTTGCTAAAATCCAGAACGAAAACTGGTTCGATTTCGATGTAGTAGTAGCAACCCCCGATATGATGGGTCTTGTTGGCCGAATCGGTAGAGTTTTAGGTCCTAAAGGCCTTATGCCTAACCCCAAAGCAGGCACAGTAACTCCCGACGTTGCTAAGGCTATTGCTGATATCAAAGCAGGTAAAATTGAGTACCGTTTGGATAAAACAAACATTATCCACTGCCCCATCGGCAAAAAATCTTTCGGAGCAGAAAAACTTGCTGACAACTTTAACGCACTTATGGGCGCTATTATTAAAGCAAAACCCGCTGCTGCAAAAGGTCAGTATTTAAAGAGTGTAGCCGTTGCTTCTACAATGGGCCCCGGTATTAAACTCAACCCCGGTAAATTATCTTAATTTTATCTTGACAAACACAAAAATTTATGATAGAGTATATACGTTGTCCAAAGACAGCAGGTTGAAAGCAGCGCTTTTGTAAACCCTGCCGAGGAACTTAAACATATTTTTATTATGCTTTTATGGGTTCCTGTGGTCTTTTACACAAGAACCCTTTTTCTTTGGACGCCATTTTATATGGTATTGGCGGATATGCTTGTTCGCCCGACGGAAACTCCGTCACGCATGAATTTTTAGGAGGTGAAACAATGCCAAGCGCAAAAGTTTTAGAACAGAAAAAGACTGCCGTTGCTGATTTGATTGAAAAATTAAAGAGCGCACAGGCAGGCGTACTGGTTGACTACCGTGGCTTGACAGTTAGTGAAGATACAGAACTCCGCAGAAAATTCCGTGAAGCAGGTGTTGATTACACAGTTGTAAAAAACACTCTCACAAGATTTGCTGCTAAAGAGGTAGGTCTTGACGAACTCGACGGCGTATTGCACGGTCCTACATCACTGGCTATCAGTGATTCTGACCCCGTTGCTCCTGCAAAAATCATTTCTGATTTTGCAAAAGGTAACGACAAGGTTGAGATTAAAGCAGGTTTCTTAGACGGTAAAGTAATTAGCCTTGACGAGATTAAAACTCTGGCTAACACTCCCTCAAGAGAAACTCTTATTGCTAAAATCATGGGCAGCCTGAACGCACCCGTATCTAACTTGGTACGTACATTGCAGGCACTCGTTGATAACGGCGTAGAGCCAGCAGATATCGTTAAAGATGCACCCGCTGCAGAAGAAGTTGCTGTAGAAGAGGCTGCACCTGTTGCTGAAGAAGCAGCAGTAGAAGCACCCGCAGTAGAGGAGGCTCCCGCAGAGGACGCTCCTGCCGCTGAAGAGGCTGCTGAA
>JAZSBW010000061.1:0-11875 GCA_045602585.1 Clostridia bacterium | reverse complement strand
TTTGTGGTTAGGTAGAGTAATTAAGTTAAGGTAAGGATAGACAGAGTAATATTATCACATACTTTTCACATACTTTTCATATACTTTTCACATTTACTATTGTATTGTTAGGTAAATTATGTTATACTAATAATGTAAATTTAATTAATGTTTGAATATTTCCCACAGCGGGAAATATAGAAAGAGTAAATCATGATTAATAAACAAGATTTAATTAATTCCGTTAGGTTAATTAAAACATTTTGTAAAAATAATGAATGTAGAAATTGTCCGTTGCAAGATATTATGTGCATTCACAATTCAAGCCCTTTTGAATGGCACGATAATTTACTTGAAAAAGAAATTAGCTTTTATGATAAAGCTAATTATAATGATTAAATTTCCCACAGTGGGAATTTAATATAAATTTAGTCGGCAGACGTAAATGCAGAAAGGTTATACTATGAAAAAGTTAGACAAAGTAATCGTTAAACGGCAGGCAAGAAAGGCATTAACAAGAACTGTTTTATCTGTTAATGCTACGGAAATTAAAACAGATGAATTTATTGAAGAGTGTGAAAAGCACAACGGCTTGACCATTCAGCACATGGATAAAGTCGTGACTGAACCCGACGAGGACGGTGTTGTAAGTTCGTGGTATGCAGTAACTTTTGTTGAATTGCCTAATAAATACTATAACGGCGGCTACTCTATGACTAAACTTGCAGAGCATTTAAAAAATGCACTTTGCGAAACCGAAGACGAAATAGAAAATTTTGTCGATTATGATTTATCCGAGTACGAATTAAAAGTAACGGCTCGCATGAGCAAGAACAAGAATAAACAGCCGTTTGTGGAAGTGTCGCTATTATGATAGTTAATTTTGATACACTAAATACTATGTGGCGGGAAAAATTGGTAAATTATGTTTTGAGTAGTTATACAATTACAGGTGTTAAAAATCCGATTGATGAACGTTATATAAAGCGATGTGCAATAGGTAATTGCGCAATATTCAGAAACGGCGATAAAATAATATCTTTACCATATAATACACGAAATGAACCGAATTATCAATTATATCCCGTCGGAATAATATGCACAAATCCATATTTGAAGCCGTCAACATTCAATTTAACAATTGGCGTTGATTGTGAATTGTTATATTATTTTCCCACAGATAGAAACATTGAAAATAAAAGTAGTTTAATGAAAAATATCATTAATACTACAGCAGAACAATTGACAATTATTGATATGTCAATAGCTGTTTGCGCTGAAAATACGCGTTATAATGTTGCTATTTGCGCGGGTGATGATAATGACAAAACATCAATTGAAGCGGCATTAATAAAAATGAAACGCGGTGAAATGCCCTGTTTCACGTCAAATGAATTAATTTCCAGTGGTATAAGGTCAATTGACTTAACAGGGAAACACGAAATAAGATTATCTGATTTAACAGAGTTAAAACAAAATATAATTGCGGCTTTTCTGCAAACAATCGGTTATAGTGTTCAAAATAATTTCAAGCGTGAATATGTACAGGGTGGCGAAATGGAACGCAATGACGATATTGCAAACATTAGCGGCAATATAATTTTTGATAATATATCTATGTGTATAGATAATATTAATTCTGTTTTAAATCTTAAATGGGGGGTGATAAAAAATGACAATATGCGAGTACGCGAAATCACACGAAAACCCTTTAATTAACATTCCGTTAATTAATGAGTTTTGGACTGCTGAAAGAGCGTGGCGCGTGTTTGTATATAAACACGGCAAACGGAAATTGTGTTGTATTGCTGATTTAACCCCCGATTTAATCAATGATTTTTTCGTGATAAATGATACAATGCTACGCGGTATTATACAAACTGTAGTTCCATTTACAGTTAATGAATATAGTGAAACTAAACAGAAAAGTATTAGTTACGGAAAAACAGATGAATTGACAAAAGGAACGGGAAAAACTGAAAATAAATCACATAGCGGCACAGACACTACAACACACGGCGGCACAGATACCGTCACACACAGCGGTACAGATACTACAACACACGGCGGCACAGATACCGTCACACACGGCGGCACAGATACCACAACACACGGCGGCACAGATACCGACACGAAAAGCGCGACAACTTTCGACAACGTGACCGATTTTAAGAATACTGAAAAAACAACAACACAGCACGGCGTAACTATCGGTACACAGCACGGCGAAACTATCGGTACACAGCACGGCGAAACTATCGGTACACAGCACGGTGAAACTATCGGTACACAGCACGGTGAAACTATCGGTACACAGCACGGTGAAACAGTTACAACACAGCACGGCGAAACGATTAACACCACTGTAACAAATAGCGGTAGTGATACTCGCGAGTATGGCGGTATTGATACTATAGCCGAAACAAAAAGCGGTTATAATACGCCCCCCTATTTGCGTGGCGTTGAATATAACCAAAATTTAATTTTTGCGCTGTATAAAATATTACAGCTGTTAGCAAATGAAATTTGCTTGAAAGTGTATTAATTCCCGCCGTGGGAAAAATAAAAATATTGTCGGCAGACGTAAAAATGCAGAAAGGAAAAAATTATGCCTAAATACGAAAACATCAGTGCAATAGCAAATAGTGCAGTAGCACAGATAGCAGGACTTGACGAGACAACGGAAATTGATGTGCATACTTTTGTAGATGTCGGTAATACCGTTATTTCGTCCAATGACAACACGGAGAATTTCTACAATGTCATTATGGATAAAATTGGTAAAGATATCTATGTGAACCGTTCTTACATTTCGCGTTTTCCGTGGATATTACGCACAGCGGGCGAATACGGTTCTATTATCCGCAAGATACGTATAAAGGACACAGAAGCGACTGAAAACCCTGCATACAGTCTTGTTTCGGGCACTGCATACAGTGATAATATTTTCAATCCGTCCGAAATATCGCAGAAAATATTTAACAAAAGGGAAGGATTTGAAATTGATGTGTCTATACCTACCGTGCAGGTGAAGTCTGCTTTTTCATCAATGGAAGATATGAACGCGTTTATATCTGCTATTTATACAGCAGTAGAAAATTCACAGCGTGCTCGTGTTGACGCTGTTACAAAATTAGCAATAATGAACTTTATTGCTAACAAGATAAACAGCGATAACGGTATTATAGATATTTTAGCGCTGTATAATGAAGCATACGGCGAAACAAAAACAGCGACAAGTTTTATTTTTGATGAAAAGTGCATGAAATTCGCTGCATTTGTAATTCAGAACTATAAAGCATTTTTGCAGGAACGCACAGCCCTTTTCAGTACAGATGAAACACTGACATTCACGCCCAATGAGTATCAGCACGGCGTATTCATAGCGCCTTTCCTTAACGCTATGAAAGTTTTCTTACAGTCTGATATATTCAATCCCGAATTGACTAATATAGGCACGTTTGATAGTGTCGCGGCGTGGCAGTCGCCCGAAAGTGTTGCTTATGATATGGCAGATATTACTCGTATCAATATTAAAGCGAATAATGCAACAACACAGGGCGTTAGTGTTGACCGTAATTTCATTATTGGCATTATCTTTGACCGTGACGCAATAGGCGCGCATAATAGTGATTATCGTGTACCAACCGCACTTGCAAAACGCGGCGAATTTATAAACAGCTTTTATAAATTCGATGTTTCATATTTTAATGATTTATCTGAAAATGCGGTAGTATTCACACTCGGCACGGGCACGACACCGTAAACCTATCAAATTTTAACGCTACAGCAATTTTGCGGCGGGGTAATATAAACATATTGCCCTCGCCGTATTTGTCACACAAACGAAAATAGAGAGGTATATAAAATGAATAGTGAAAAAGCAATGCAGGAACTACAAAAATCTTTTTCCCACAGTGGGAAAAATTCACCCGCTTTAAATGACGATATAAAAAATTATATCAATGATATGTTTGAAAAACAAACAGCGGAAATAAAAAGTTTATTACAGGGGGTAACGAATAATGCAAATTCAGATAATGCAAACAGCGGACAACAAAAAAGTATTGAGAAAAACGACAACAACACTAAAAACAATTAACGCAGAAATATATAAACCGTCAAGTATATTACAGCCTACGTTAATTGTAGAATATGACACGGCGCTGATTAATGCTAATTATTTGCATATAGCGTTATTTAATCGTTATTATTTCATTAACGATAAAATAATTGACGCAGGCGGTAAAATGCGAATAACGTGTGAAAATGATGTTTTAATGTCATTTGCAAATGACATTCTGAATTTGAATTGCACTGTAATTCGTAATGAATTTGCGAATAGTTTATATCAAGTTGATAATCAAATAGTGGTACAACCGAAATGTGATATTAATGTTATTAAGTCGAATTATACCCCCTTTAATATTAGAACAAGCGGAAACGAAATAAATTTTGTTTTATGTATTGCAGGTGGTAATGTAGGGGGTGAAAATAATGGCACTGAATGAAAATATACCATATATTTATGATAGTAAATCATCTGCAAACGGTATTTTGTGGGGCTCCTCTCTCAAACATATAATCACGTTAGGTGGCAGACAAACGGTCGAACCATATACAGGCATATCTATTTTAAATGATTGTTGTTTTATAAAAGCGGGTGTGATGTCTCCGTTTGTTACTCAATGTCTTGCTAAAGAAAATACACAGCCTATAGTCTCTATTAATAGCGTTTTTAAACCATACAATACTAATTTAGGATATTTTTTGTGTGATAATGGCGGTAGTAATGTAGAACAAAATAACAACCTTGAATATTATAATAATGCAAGGTCATTAGATATAGCAAGTGGAGCTATACGCAATTATCCTGTATCATATAATTATTTACCCGCTAATATTCGTGTCGCAGTAGGTAATTTTGATTTATCGCATTATTTTATAGTACCACAAATTACAGCGTGTATTGCAGGAAGTCCAAACTCTGTAATTAGAACTGACCTAAAAACATATAAAAATCAATACGCCGCATCACATCCTCATATAGTATATTGCTCATATAATATATATTATAAGGGCGATTTAAACACAACGCAAACAGGGGCGTTGACCCGTATAAAATTATGGGGGACTATACAGAATAATGATTTTTTAAATTGGCAAAGAAACAGCTCATCAGGAAATAAAGTTAATGTATTTGCGACTAAATTCGCGTCGCAACGTTTATTACCTGTAAATGTTATATATGCGCCCCCTAATACGCGCTATTTCAAGGTACAAATTCCTTTGACCGTTCCCGCTGTTTATTTGCCGTCCGTAGTTAGTGATATCGGTTTAACGTCAACACACGGACCTGACGTTAGCAAACTTGCTTTTGATAGTACAAATCCCGCCGAAGCTACTTTAGTATATGCTTATACCGATTACAACACAATAATATCAATACTTGATAGTATGGGTATGTGGTACGTTGAAAGTGGTGCAGATATAGCAAATGCTCATGGAAGTTTAACAACATCTGAATTTGTCCACGCACCTGTTATTGATGATAATGGCATACCGACTGGTAGTATCACGGGCGGCGGCGTTACAGACCCTGAAAACAGCCCTATATATCAAAACTGGAATGACCAAAACAACACCTACCCTATAGGCGGCGGCGACGCTTTAGGCGCTAAAGAAATCGACCCGCAAGCGCCTATAAAACCTAATACAGACCAAACACAAACGCCCGTTAGTTTTGACGATATTGATGACGATTTAGCGCCAGCGACCCCGCAATTAAATGGTCTCGGCAGTTTCTCAAATTACTATGCATTAGCAAAAACGGGTATCGATAGTCTTAATGATTTTTTATGGAATAGTGATGAGAGCACCATAGATGATATTTTAAACAGTTTAAAATTATTTGGTCAAAATCCGATTAGTGCTATAATCTCATTGCGCCTTTATCCGTTCGCGTTAACATCTATAATGCAGTCATTAACCGCTGAAAATATTGTGTTAGGGCGTGTTGACACAGGCGTTAGCGGTTTAAAAATTACGTCAAACGCCAGTACGTCAATAAATTTAGGTAGCATATATTTAGCGGGAAAATATAATAATTTTCTTGATTATGCCCCGTACTCGTCATATAATTTATATATTCCGTTTTGTGGTAATGTATCACTAAATCCTAATATATGTCTTAATCGTTTTATTACAGTAAAGATGATAGTTGATATCACTACAGGAAAATGTACTGCTATAATTTATGTGGGTGACAGCGCGGAAAGTGGTGTGCCTATTCAATATGTTGACGGAATGATAGGTGTAGAAATACCCGTGACCGCTGAAAATATGGGGAAATTAGCTTCTGCAACAATTGAAGCCGTTGGCAATACGGCAGTGTCGGGATTAACTCAGGGCGTTATTGGCGGAGCTTTTGCGGCTATAGGCGGAGCGCTTGACGTAATGTTTACAGATGTTTCAAACACAAAAACGGGAAACGTAAGCGCGGCTGGCGCTTTATCAATGCCAATTAAGTGCTATATAATAGCGTCAACACCTACAATACAAAAACCGTATAATTTTTCTCATACTTACGGCAATATTGCTAATGACAGCGGTATATTATCTATGTACAGCGGTTTTACAATATGTGAGAATGTTGATACAACATCAATACAAAATGCAACGATAGAAGAACAAGAGGAAATAAAAAACCTTTTGGAAAACGGAGTGTATTTATAAAGGGGGTGAAACAGCAATATATTTCCCGCAGTGGGAAAATATATTGCTGTTATATATTATGCGCAAACCAAAAACAATTAGAAAGTTTATTAATTCGGCAATTAAAAACGAAAAAGTTGATAGATTAAAAGAATATATGAAACACGTCAATAATAAAATGGGTGTATTACAACGAGAAGGATATACACATATTTCTAAACATTATAAAGAAATATCTAATTTTTTACGTTCAAATCCCGAAATAGCAAAAATTAACGCAAAGGGTGAATTCAGATTTAATAATAAAAATCTATCTACGTTAGATAGTAATGAATTAGACCGTTATTTAATGGCGCTTGACGGTTTTAATGAATTAAATATGTCAACAAAAATATTAAATCCTAAAAATAATTACGTTAATGTACTAATGAAAGAATTATATGGAAAAGACGCCAAGCAATATAGTCAACAAGAGTTAGGCAGTATTGAAGAGGTAATGAAAATAGCGCGAACAATGCAGGCACAAAATGACGATTTTGATTTATTAGCGTTTGACAGTGACGCAGTTGTAATGTGGGCGCGCAATAATTATAATCGTTCGCCCGAAAGTGTAATAAAAGAATTATCAAGAATTTCAAAATTACCCCGCGCGGACTGGATTGAAGCACTAACAGAAAGTGTATATAATAGTTAATTATAGAGGTGATGAAAAATGATTATATTTGCTAATGATATATCCAATAATTTTTTTGAAAATTATGAAATATCAAGCGGCGGCTATTATAATGTACCGTGTAGTTATGACATCGAAACCACGTCATATTATGACGATAACGGCGATAAGCAAGCGCTAACATATATTCACGGTTTAATGATTGATAATACTTTTATATATTTTAGAACGTGGGAAAAATTCACCGATTTTATTAAACGTTTAAAATGTTTAATTCATCCGCACAAATTAATAATATATGTACATAATCTATCTTATGAATTTCAATTCTTTTGCAAACAAATACACATAACAAATGTATTTGCACGAAAAGAACGTCGCCCTATTAAATGCAAATCAAATAATATCGAATTTCGCTGTAGTTATTTTCTAACTAATTTATCACTGGCAAATCTCGCAAAAAATAATGGATATAGTTTTAAGGAAAAATATAATTATGATAAATATAGAGATTATAGTACACCCTTAACTAAAGGGGAAATTATATATAATATGTTAGACTGTAAAATAGTTGTGCAACATATAAGAAAATTATTACAAGAATATGACGTGAATAAAATACCTTTAACTGCTACAGCATTTACACGTCAACATACATTGAATTATTTAAAAAATGATAATGAATGTAACTATTTGAAATACCGTGACAAAATAAAAAACGCATTTCCTACGCCCGAAATTTTTAAAATTTTAATGAAATGTTTCGCAGGTGGCTACACTCATGCAAATAGTAGATATGCAAATCAAATATTATTTCATGTCAATTCCTATGATTTTACATCACACTACCCCGCTATATTATTTCGGCACAAATTCCCGTATAAATTTAATCCCGTTTCACCGAATTTCAATGATGATAAATATGCAACTATAGGGCTATATGAATTTTATAATATATCCGCTAAAACAACTATAACATATATATCAAAACATAAATTAAATAATAGCGTGAAAAGTATATTTGATAATGGACGTTTATTAAAATCTGATTATATATCTATTTATTTAACGGATATTGATTTAAAAATAATAGATATGTTTTATAATTATGATAATATAGTTTGTTTATGCAAATATGCGTCATTATATAAACATTTGCCAAAAGGTTTGATTAAGTCTATGATGATAGATTATAAAATGAAAACGGAATTGAAAGGAATACACGGACAAGAAGATAATTATTTAGCGGCAAAAGGTAGGTTGAATAGTTTTTATGGTATGTGTGTAACAAATCCGTTAAATGATGAAATTAGCTTCACTAATGGAGAATGGGAAAAAGAACCAATCACAAATATAATTGATGAATTGGAGCACAAAAAGAATAATTTCAACACGTTTCTTTTATATCAATGGGGCGTATATTGTACCGCGTGGGCGCGGTATGACTTATTACAGAACGTGAAACGATTAGAGGATATCAATGGAGTAAATCACACTGTATATTGTGACACTGATAGTATTAAATTTTTAGATGACTTTGATTATGTGTTTAGTGAATTTAATAAAAAAATTCAAGCTGAAAACGAAATAGCCGCCGAATATTTCGACTTGACAATTGATGATTACGCCCCGAAAAATAAGCACGGAAAACGTTTTGAAATAGGGCTTTTTGATTGTGAAACAGAGGGAACAAACAACGATTACAGAGAGTTTAAAACATTAGGCGCTAAAAGGTATGCGTATTTACAAAAATATCATTATCATTTTACTGTTTCGGGAATACCGAAAAAGAATATATTAAACTATCTAAAACATAGAGCAATAACAGAACACAAAAATATTTTAGATTTATTTACTAATGAATTAGAAATACCCGCCGAATATACAGGAAAAATGACAATGACATATATTGACAATGCAACAAATAGCCCCGAAAAATCAACAATCCATGCAGAAAAAGCACCCTTTAGCATTGATATGCATGAGTACAAAACATTCTTAGATTTACTATTCAGAATTAGTGATAAATCATCACAAATCACGTCTGAAAAACCAATCAACGAAATAAATGAATTAATTTTTGAAATGGAAAGGAAAAATCGACATGAAAATGACCGATAAAAAAATTCCCACAGTGGGAAAAACTGAAAATTATTATAGTCTTAAAAACATTAAAAAACACAATGCAAGATATAACATGATTTTTGGTAAACGTTCGCGCGGTAAAACATATAGTGTTTTACAAGAAATGATTGAAAAGAACGCAAAAAATAAAACGTGTGGGGTGTATATAAGACGATTTGCAGATGATTTATCACCATATAATTTATCAACGTTATTCCGCACAATTGTAGCAAATGGAGTACTTAAAAAATATTATGGTGACAAATACGACAATATTGTTTATAGCGGTAAAATATTTTATTTATGCAAGGATAATAAAAAGTTAGATATTCTATGTTATGCAGTCGCATTAAATACAGCGGAAAAAACGAAGGGAAGCGACCGCGCAGAATGTGAAATATTCTGTCTTGACGAATTTATTACACGCCGTTATTATTTAGTAAATGAAATGCAAAAGTTAAAGGATATAATTTCTACATTTGCAAGGGATAGACTTGAAAACGTGAAAATATATATGTTATCAAATAACGTCACAAAAGTGTCATATTATTTTGATGAACTAAAAATCACACATATTGTAAAAAATATAAAAATGGGAACTATCACGTCATTTTATAATGAATATGGTACAAAAATTGCTATAGAATATACGGACAGCGGGGAAGAAGATGAAAACGCAAATGATATTTTTAATGTAACAGATGACCCCACGGGTAAAATGATAACAACGGGCGAATGGGCAGAAGAAGAATATCCACACCCGCCCGAAAATTATATAAACAATAAAATTTTATTCACTATGTATTTTGAGTATTGCGGCGAATTTGTTAGAGCTGATTTTTATAATAAATATATTATAATTAACTTAACTAATTTAAAGAACGTTATTAAATACGCTAAATACTTATACAGTCAAAAAATATATGATATTAACGGCGTGTTAATTAATGACTTGTCAATCATTCCTAAAGTAAAAAACATTATTTATAAATTTTTAGCAATAAATAAAATTTACTTTACAACAAATACGGCGGGCGATATATTTTATTTTTCACTTAATTTACAAAAATAATTTAAGTAAATTAAATTGTTAAACTTTTAACCACTTTTTGAAAATTATGTGAAATTTTTCAAAAAAGCTTGCAATTTGATGAAAATAGCTGTATAATATTAATTGAAGACGGGAAAGTTCCCGCCGTGAGAAAATTAAATTTTGTCGTGCGGACGTAAAACGCAGAAAGGCTATATTATGAGCAACACAACTAACACAAACGTAACAGCAATTACAACTATCAACTCTAATGTTATTACATTAGCAATTGCAACAAGAACACTCAAAACAGCATGTGACAAGTCAAGCGAAATGGCGCTGAAAATTGGCACGGTTTTACTGGCGGTCAAGGCTAACAAACTTTGGAAAGAAAAATATAATAGTCTGTTAGAGTTTTACAACGATTTTGGCATAAGCACGTCCGACGCTTCACGCAAAATGCAGATAGTACGCAAATTGTACGATGAAACAATAGACGATAAAGGCGCTAAAAGCTATGTGCTGAAAATGGCAAAACTTGCGGAGTATAACTACTCACAGCTTGCAGAAATAGCGCGTTACACGGATGAAACAATGTTAATAGACTTGATGAACAACATAACGCCTGAAATGTCCAGAAATGATATCCGCGCCGCGCTGAATGAATTAATCATGGAAAGAGAGAGCGCAAAGGAAACAGAGGAAACAGAGGAAACAGAGGAAACAGAAATAGCAAACACGGAAGAAGAAGCAGAAATTACATTAATTGATATAGTACAGTCAATTAGCGACACGGCTACAGAGTTAATCAATAAAAAACGTAACACGAAAACAGAAAAAGAATGGTTGAACACGTTCACCGAATGGATAAAAACAACAAACAACTTATTTGACCCGATAAAGGCAGACGCAATATAAACAATAAATGAAACAAACACGGCGGGAATTTTCCCGCCGTGGGAAATAAAGAAAGGATATGAAAATTATGTACACAGTTTACACAGCTAACATTATCACGAAAGACGGAATAATAAACTTACGCGAAACGTTCGACAACGAACAAGACGCAATAAAAACCGCTTTCAAGTGGAAAAGAGAGCACCTTGATAATGATGAAGTAGAAAGCGTAAACATCACACGACACGTTGACTATAAAGGAAATCCACTTGACAAGATTTTTGATAATCCATATACAGCACTTTCTAAATTAACTATTAGAATATAATAACCTAAATTATAATAGCCCTGTTAAGTAACAGGGCTATTTCTTTTTCTGTCTATCCTTACCTTAACTTAATTACTCTACCTAACCACAAATATAATTAACCTAACTAACTTAATCATTACTTAATTAA
>JAZSBW010000060.1:0-1714 GCA_045602585.1 Clostridia bacterium | reverse complement strand
ACATCAATTTCTTCAATTTTACCGTTGTTGTCAAGTTCTATTGAAATTTTTTGCGAGCATACACCCTTTGGATAATATACACTCATCAGTCATTCTCCTTTTTACTGTCATTTACTATCACAATTTTTTCGTCTGCACAGTCTATGGTTATGGTATCGCCTTCACTTACATTACCGGAAAGCATCTCGTCCGATACCAAATCCTCAACCTGCGACTGTATTGCACGTCTTAGAGGTCTTGCACCGTATACAGGGTCGAAACCTGCGTCTGCAAGATGCGAAACTGCTTTATCTGTATACACAGCAGTTATACCTATAGTTTCAAGACGATTCGTAAGATTATTAAGCATAATTTTTGTAATGTTTTGGATATCTTCGCGGGAAAGTTTTTTAAACACTATAATCTCGTCAATACGGTTTAAAAGTTCCGGACGGAATGCCTTTTTAAGTTCACCCAAAACAGATGTTTTGATTTTTTCGTAATCTTCGTCATCATTGCTTTCTCTGCCGAATCCGAGCGAGGTTGTTTTATCGGTTATAAGTCTTGCACCAATATTAGATGTCATTATAATAACTGTGTTTTTAAAATCAACACGTCTGCCTTGCGAATCTGTTAAAATACCATCCTCTAAAATTTGGAGCAAGATGTTAAAAACATCAGGATGCGCTTTTTCAATCTCGTCAAACAACACTACCGAATACGGTTTTCTGCGTACTTTCTCTGTTAGTTGACCGCCCTCGTCATATCCAACAAATCCGGGAGGTGAGCCGACAAGTCTTGATACATTATGCTTATCCATATATTCGCTCATATCAACTCTTATAACGGCATTTTCATCACCAAAAACAGTTTCTGCAACGGCTTTGCACAATTCTGTTTTACCTACTCCCGTAGGTCCTAAAAATATAAATGAGCCTGTGGGACGTTTGGGGTCTTTAAGTCCTGTTCTGCCTCGACGGATTGCTTTAGAAACTGCCACTACGGCTTCGTCCTGACCCACTACACGCTCGTGAAGAATATTCTCCATATTTTTCAAGCGTTCCTGCTCTTCTTCGGCAAGTTTTTTAACAGGTATTCCTGTCCAGGATGCATTTATATCACAAATTTCCTCTGCACCTACGGTAAGGTCTGCCTCGCTGCTTTGCTTGTTCCAACCGCTTTTGCGTTGTTCAAGTTCTTTTTTTAATTGCTCAACTTTATCACGTAATTGTGCAGCTTTTTCAAATTCTTCGTTTTCAATTGCCACTTTTTTAGCGGCATCTGTCTGAGCAATTTCGGTCTCAATCTCCTTAACTTCGGGAGGGGCAGTATACGCTTTCATTCTTATTTTAGAAGATGCCTCGTCTATTAAATCAATCGCTTTGTCAGGCAGGAATCTGTCTGTGATATATCGCTGAGAAAGTTTTGCAGCGCTGACAACCGCCTCATCAGTTATGCGCACCTTGTGGTGTGCCTCGTACTTATCACGTATACCCATTAAAATAGAAATGGTTTCGTCAACAGTGGGCTCACCTACGGTTATCGGTTGGAATCTTCGTTCAAGCGCAGAGTCTTTTTCAATATTTTTTCTGTATTCATCCAAAGTGGTTGCACCTATAACCTGAAGTTCACCGCGCGCAAGCAAGGGTTTCAAAATATTTGCCGCATCCATAGCACCCTCTGCTGCACCAGCACCGATAAGTGTGTGTACTTCATCTATAAAAAGAATTATATC
>JAZSBW010000059.1:0-6207 GCA_045602585.1 Clostridia bacterium | reverse complement strand
AACATTAACCTTTACCCCCTTTATTAAAATGACAAGCCCTGGAAGCCCAAAAATGCAATAGAAAGCAGTCCTGCTGAAATAAGCGCAATCGGGAATCCCTTTAAGTATTTTGGAATTTTGGCAGTTTCTAATCTTTCACGCACACCTGCAAAAAGTACAATTGCAAGCATAAATCCAAGTGCTGCCGCAAATGAATACCAAAGCGATGTTCCGAAAGAATAGTCACGCTGAACATTAATCATAGTAACACCAAGCACAGCGCAGTTAGTAGTTATAAGCGGAAGATATATACCAAGTGCCGCATAAAGCGCCGGAACTGCTTTTTTAACAAACATCTCTGCAAACTGCACCAACGCCGCAATTACCAGAATAAACGAAATTGTCTGCAGATACTCTGCACCTGCAATAACGTACCTGTTTACCACCCATGTTAATGCCGATGCAGCAACCATTACGAATGTAACGGCAATCCCCATACCTGTTGCCGTTTCTATTTTTTTAGAAACACCAAGGAACGGGCATATACCCATAAACTTAACCAACACAAAGTTTTCCACAAGCATCGCTGTGATGGCAAGCACCAGAAAGTCTTTAATAAGTCCCATTATTTGCCTGCCTCCTTTGTATTTTTCTTATCGGTTATCATATTAATAACAGCAATTATTGAGCCAAGTACTAAAAATGCTCCCGGCGGAAGTATGAATATAAGCGCCGGATTGTATGATGCACCGAAAACAGAAAAGCCAAGTATTGTGCCGTTTCCCAAAAGTTCGCGTATAGTGCCGATAATAGTAAGCGCTCCCGTAAAACCGAGACCCATACTGATACCGTCGAGTGCACTTGGGATAGGTGCGTTTTTAGCGGCAAAACTCTCTGCACGGGCAAGGATAATGCAGTTAACCACTATAAGCGGAACAAACATACCAAGCGACTCTGACAGAGCCGGAAGATATGCCTTTAAAAGCATTTCTATTATTGATACAAACGTAGCGATAATTACTACGTATGCCGCAATTCTTATTTTGTTTGGAATAACTTTTCTTACAAGCGAAATAACAAAGTTTGAACACATCAGAACGAATGTTGCAGAAAGTCCCATACCGATTGAGTTGCTTACAGAAGTCGTAACCGCCAGTGTCGGGCACATACCAAGAAGTTGCACAAAAGTGGGGTTTTCTTCAATAACACCGTTTTTAAATATATCTCTGTATCTCATTATAACCCCTCCTTACTGCAGACTCTCTACTGCCGCAATAGCAGCATTTACACCCAAAGTTACGGCTTTAGATGTAACTGTAGCACCTGAAATTGCAACTATTTCATCATCAGCCGGCGCACCGGATTTTCTTACTTTAACACCTGCGCCTTTGCCTATGAAACCGTTTGTGAATTTCGGCTCGTTCGCCTTAGCGCCAAGACCGGGGGTTTCGCTCATATTTACAATATCAACGCCCGTTACCTTCCCGTCGATGTCTACACCTACAATCATAGAAATAGCACCGCCATAACCTATAGGCTCGGCTTTAACGCAATAACCTACAACTTCTTTATTGGCATTTTTGCCCTCGTAAACAGCAGTAACAATTTCGTCACCTTCGTACTGTACTTTTACAAATTTATCTGCAATCGGCAAAGTTGCTGTCATTGCCTCCTGCTCAGCATTTGCAGAAAGTGCGGCTATTCTGTCTTTGGTCATACTGTTGCACAAAGAAAGAAGCAAAGTACACACAAAACCTATTATTAAAAGAATAGCACCCGTTTTTATAATTGAACGTACATTCTCTTTCATTATGCCACACCCCTTCCCGTGCCGAACACTCTGGGACGGACATATTTATCTATAATAGGTGTAACTATATTCATAATAAGTATTGCATATGTAACACCTTCTGGGTAGCCGCCGAAAAGCCTGATAACACCAGTGATAATACCTGCCCCAAGCGCATATATAAATTCACCCTTTGCAGTAGTGGGGCTTGTTACATAGTCTGTAGCCATAAAGAATCCTGCAAGAATTACACCACCAGATAAAATATGGTAGAGGAAATCGCCCGCTAAAAATCCGCCGTCAAACAAATACCCGAAAAGTCCTACTGTGATTATGTATGTAAAAGGTATTATCGGGCGGATAACTTTTTTAAATATAAGGTACATACCGCCAATCAAAAGAAGTAATGCAGAAACCTCACCTATACATCCTGGAACTTTTCCAAAGAATAAATCTGTATAACTTGCCGCCTCTGCCCCCTCCATACCTTTGATATAAGCAAGCGGAGTTGCGCTTGTTACGGCATCTGCATTAGACGAGAAAATTTTAAGTTTTGTCATCGGTGCAACGAACGTAGTCATTGCAACCGGCCAACTCGCAAGCAAAAATCCGCGTGCAGTAAGCGCAGGATTTACAAAGTTCTGACCAATACCGCCAAAAAACATCTTAACAACAATAATAGCAAATATACCGCCTACAGCCGCCATATAATAAGGAATGGTTACCGGCAACGTGAAAGAAAGCAGCATACCCGTAACAACAGCACTTAAATCGCCTGTTGTATTCTCCTTACCTGTCAACTTGTCCCATACATACTCTGAAAGCACACACGCCATTACTGTAACGGCACAAACTGCAAGTGCACGGAATCCAAAGAAATACACACCGCCCGCAAGTGCAGGAACAAGTGCAATTATAACCTCAAGCATGGTAGACGCTACGCTGTCGTAACCACGCACATGAGGTGAATACGATACTGTAAGTTTCTTTTCCATCTGCTTATTTCACCTGCTTTCTGCGACGGATAATTTCGTCTTTAATAAGTTTGATATTCTGGCTGGGCAGTTGCTCGCACTGGCAAGTGTACGAACAAACACCGCAACTGATACAATCCATAATATTGTATTCAAGGCATTTTTCAACATCACGTGCCTGAGCATAGGCGTTTATATAAAGTGGCATAAGCCCCATAGGACAATTCCGCACGCATTTGCCACAACGTATACACGGCGAGTATCCTTTAGGCTTAACCTCATCTTCAGTAAATGCCAGTATGCCCGATGTACCTTTTACAACGGGAACAGACAAGACAAACTGTGCAATACCCATCATAGGTCCACCCATAACGACTTTTGCAACATTTTCTTTTAAACCGCCTGCTTTATTTATAACATACTCAAATGATGTTCCCAACGGCACACGGTAGTTTGCAGGCTCTTCTATGCCAGCGCCCGAAACAGTTACAACACGTGAAATAAGCGGTCTGCGGTGTGCAATTGCATTGTAAACCGCCGTACAGGTGTCTATATTATTAACAACCGCACCAACATCTGCAGGGAGTTTACCCGACGGAACTTCTCTGCCGGTAAGCGCCTTTATAAGATGTTTTTCACTGCCCTGAGGATATTTGGTTTTTAAAACCTTAACTTCTATGCCATTATAATCCTTGGCACACTCTGTCATTGATGCAATTGCTTCAGGTTTGTTTTCTTCAATACCTATGTATGCTTTGTCCACACCAAGAATTTTCATTATGAGTTTAGTACCATCTAAAACAACTTTTGGTGTTTCTATCATAACACGGTGGTCAGATGTAAGATACGGCTCACACTCGGCACCGTTTACTATGCATATATCTATATTTTTGTCGGGCGGAGGACTCAATTTCACGTGTGTCGGGAATCCCGCACCGCCCATACCGGCTATACCCGCCGCACGTACAAGTGCAATCATTTCTTCTTTTGTAAGTGAGTCAATATCATCATACGCATGAATATCTTCATGCATAGTGTTTTGTTTATCGTTTTCAATGATAACACACTCAACAACAGATCCGTTTGGATGACGTCTTTTTTCAATCGCTTTAACTGTACCCGAAACGCTTGAATGAACAGGCACCGATACAACTGCATCGCTGTCTCCTATTTTTTGTCCCACCTTTACGGCATCGCCAACTGCCACACACGGCGAGCAGGGTGCACCTATATGCTGTACCATAGGAAATACCAGTTCATCCGGTGATTCAAGTTGAACAATCGGCTTATTCTCTGTAGCGGCCTTGCCGTCGTTTGGGTGAATACCACCTTTAAATGTATATTTCACCTTTACTAATCCCCCTTACCCTGTCAGTTGATTACTTTGTCAGTTGATTACTTCATACATATCAACTGCGTCGCTTTTCATTACGTGCTCACTGATTTTAAGCACTCTTACTTTTATTACTTTATCCCCCAAAGTAAGTTCTATTATATCGCCCTCTTTAACATCTGCGGCAGGTTTTGCAACCCTGCCGTTAAGGCTTATTTTACCGTTTTCGCAAGCCTCATTTGCAACGGTACGCCGTTTTATTAGGCGTGATACTTTCAAGTATTTATCAAGTCGCATATTTTTATCTCCTGATTAACTTAAATTTTTCCATAACGGGAATGAATTTTTCTGATTTTGGAAGCATCTCAATATCGTCACGGGTAATGGCTCCGAGTACAAACAGCATTGTGAGGTACATCACCGCTGCCGCACAAATTGCGATAAGCGATGCAAGTGTATTACCGAAAACAGCCGCATAATTATATACTGCCAAGGCGGTAACTGCCATAACGGCAACTGACAGAACGGGCTTAACCAAAGACTGCACAATGCCGAATTTAACGCCGATAACCTTTTTAATAGAGATTATGTTAAGTATCAAAATAACAATGTAGCACAGGTTAGAGCCTATCGGTGCGCCGTTTATGTTGATTTGGGGCATACCTACAAGTGTGTAGTTTACAACTATCTTTATAATTCCGCCAATTATCATATTACGCACAGGAATGTTTTCCTTACCAACCGCCTGAAGCATAGCGTTTGTAACCATTACAAGCGATACAAAAACTATGGCAATCGCCAGAAGCATCAGCGAACGCTCTGCAAATTTTGTGTGGTATACAAGCATAAGTATAGGTCCGGAAAGGACTGACATACCTATTGCACACGGCAGAGCAAAAAGTGTTGTTAGCCTTACTGCAGTAGCGGCAGTTTTTCTTGCAAACGGCATATCACCTTTAGCAACTGCGGCTGTTATTGCAGGAACTATGCTTATGCTGATTGCCGTAATTAAAGTTGGCGGCATATTGAAAAGCGGTGTGGCATAGCCAGAATAACTTCCCCAAAGAGCCTGAGCCTGGTCGTACGAAAATCCTGCGCTCATCTGTAATCTGCGCATTATCATTATCATATCTATTACGCTTGTCAAACTGAAAACCGATGCACCAATAGTAATAGGTATAGCGATTTTTGCAAGGTCAAAAACTATTCTGCCTGTGCTTCTTTGCGGTCCGAAATCAGCGTATGTACTGATGTTATTATCTTTATTACGTTTAAAAAGATACACTATAGCAAGAAGCAATGCACCTAAAAAAGCACCTACGGTTACACCCGAAACCGCACCTGCAGAGGCTTGCGGCAAACCTTTTGGAAGTAGCATCCACGCAAGCGCAAAACCTGCAACAAGTTTACCAAGTGCTTCTATAACTTCACTTAATGCCGTTGGCATCATATCCTGCTTGCCCTGGAAGTATCCCCTGAACACGCTCATTATAGAAACAAAGAACAGCGCCGGTGCAACAGATGCAATACCGAATTTGGCATCGGGATTTTTCATAATATCCGAAAACGGACCTGCGCCGAAATAAAGTACAGCCGTTCCAACAATGCCGATTATCGACATAAGGATTAAACTGCCTTTCAAAATCTTTTTAACTTCGGTATGGTTGCCCTTTGCACGGCTTTCGGAAACCATTCTCGATATAGCAACAGGAAATCCCGCCGTTGCAACTACAAACATCCACGCATACATATTGTAAGACGACGAAAAAAGCCCCATACCCTCTTCGCCAAGAACATACGTAAGCGGTATTTTAAACACAGCGCCTATAACCTTAACAAGCGCATTTGCAATAATAAGTATAAGCGCGCCTTTCATAAATGCCTGATTTTTATTGTCGCTCAATTTCTCACATCCTTAGAATTTGTCGTCATACTATTCTATTAAAATATAAGTCCTGCTATGACTGCCACGATATATATAATACCCATAATCGAAAAATTTGATTTCATCGGTCTGTTTTCTTTAAAAAGAACTGCCAGACCCACACCTGCGCCTGTGCAAAGACCTGCCACAACCGAGCCGAAACTGAGAGTTCCTTCAATATACAGTTGTGTTAAAAGCACCGATGCAG
>JAZSBW010000058.1:0-3744 GCA_045602585.1 Clostridia bacterium | reverse complement strand
GGCGGTAAAAAAATGATTGCTCAGTATGAAGATGCTGAGCGTGATAATCTTTTGAACGCTCCCCGTCAATATGCTCTTACCCAACAACATAAGCATATTCCTGAAATGGTTGCATTGACAGGAATTAATGCGCCGATTTTTTGCCCTATAGTTGCTGATTTTTATAGTGGCATGGCTGTTACTGTAGGACTTTTTGCATCGGACATTAAAAACGGGGCGACGGTAGAGGATATTAAAAACATTTACCGTCAGCGTTATAATGATAAAATAGTTTCGTATGTTGAAACTGCTGATGAAGGCGGTTTGTATTCTGCGTTAGGACTGGGTGGAACAGACCGCATGGAAGTGTCGGTTTTTGGAAATGACGAAAGAATACTTTTAACTGCCCGATACGATAATCTTGGAAAAGGTGCTTCCGGTGCGGCGATAGAATGCCTTAATATTGTTTTAGGTGTTGATAAAACTATCGGTCTGGAACTTTAATAATTATCAAAAATTCGGATTTTAGATTTTCTGAAATCCGAAGATTTGTTTTTTGCATTGTAAGAAATTTTATAAACGGAGTGAAATTTATAATGAAAATTATAGATGGCGGTGTATGCGCGGCAAAAGGTTTTACTGCTAACGGCGTACATTGCGGAATACGAAAGAATAAAGAAAAACGCGACCTTTCGCTCATATTCAGCGAGGTTAAGGCAAATGCGGCTGCGGTATATACAACCAATCTTGTAAAAGGCGCACCTCTGCTTGTTACTAAAAAGCACATTGCCGACGGAAAGGCACAGGCGGTTATCTGCAATAGCGGTAATGCCAACACCTGTAATGCAAATGGGATTGAAATTGCTGAGAAGATGAGTGATATCACCGCAAAGCAACTTGGTATTTCGTCTGATGATATCATCGTTGCATCAACAGGTGTTATAGGTCAGCCGTTAGACATTGAGCCTATTGCAAACGGAATTAAACCTTTGGCTGATGGTCTTGGTAATTATAGCGACTATGCGGCAGAGGGAATAATGACAACCGATACTATTAAAAAAGATATTGCAGTAAGTTTCGAAATCGGCGGAGTTGAGTGCAGAATCGGCGGTATTGCCAAAGGCTCGGGTATGATTCACCCGAATATGGCAACAATGCTTGTGTTTATTACAACTGACTGTGCTATCAGTAGCGAAATGCTTCAAAAGGCACTTTCAACAGATATAAAAAACACTTTTAATATGGTAAGTGTTGATGGCGATACTTCTACAAACGATATGGTAACAGTTTTGGCAAACGGTATGGCAGGCAATAAAGAAATCACCTGTGACGGCGAAGATTTTGATGCATTTATGCAGGCACTCAATACAGTTACTGTATACCTTTGCAAAGCGATTGCCGGTGATGGCGAGGGCGCAACAAAAATGCTTGAGTGCACAGTTTACGGTGCTAAAGACGAGCAGACTGCAAAAACAGTTGCAAAAGCAGTTATATGCTCATCGCTTACAAAAGCGGCAATGTTTGGTGCAGATGCTAACTGGGGCAGAGTTTTGTGCTCAATAGGATACAGCGGTGCCGATGTTGATGTTAATAAAGTTGATGTGTCTTTTATATCTGCAAAAGGCGAAATACTCGTCTGCAAAAACGGTGCAGGCGTAGATTTTTCAGAAGAGATTGCAAAAGAAATTTTGCTTGAACGCGATATAATTATAAGTATAAAACTTAACTCCGGCGATGCTAAAGCCGTTGCGTGGGGTTGTGACCTTACGTATGATTACGTTAAAATCAATGGTGACTATCGTACTTGATAGGGGGAAGATAAAATGAAAATATCAAATGCAGACCGTGCACAGATTCTGGTAAGTGCGCTTCCGTATATTCAGGAATATAACGGCAAAATAGTTGTTATAAAATACGGCGGTAACGCTATGATAAACGAAACACTTAAAAATTCTGTTGTGCGCGATATCGTTCTTTTGCGTCTTATAGGTGTTAAAGTTGTGCTTGTTCACGGCGGCGGCCCTGAAATTACTGATATGCTTGCAAGAGTAGGCAAAGAAACTCAGTTTATAGATGGCTTGCGTGTTACTGATAAAGAAACAATAGAAGTTACACAGATGGTACTTGCGGGAAAAATTAATAAAAGTCTTGTTAATCTTATCGAGTGTTGTGGCGGTAAATCCATTGGTTTGTCGGGTATTGACGGTCATATGATACACGCAGAAATTAAAGACGAGAAACTTGGCTATGTTGGTAAAATTACTGAGATTAATCCTCAACCTATTTTAGATGTGCTTGAAAAGGATTATATCCCCGTTGTTTCTACTATTGGTTGCGATGCAAATGGCAATGTTTATAACATAAATGCTGACACCGCTGCTGCTAAAATTGCAGGTGCATTGAAAGCGGAAAGTCTTATCTCTTTAACGGATATCAGCGGTATTTTAATGGATAAGGACGACCCTGACACACTTATACCTCATATAACTGTTAAAGGTACAGAGGAACTTATCGCTAAAGGGGTTATATCCGATGGTATGATTCCCAAAGTAGAGTGCTGCACAGATGCCATTAAAGACGGGGTTAAAAAAGTATTTATTATCGACGGACGAATCCCTCATTCAATTCTTATAGAAACTTTAACGGACGAAGGTATCGGCACCATGTTTGAGGGGGATAACAATGACTGATATAATTGCATTGGATAAACAGTATGTGTCGGGTTCGTATGCACGTTTTCCTATAAATATAGTTGGCGGAAAAGGCAGCGAACTTATTGACAGTACAGGTAAAAAATACATAGACCTTGGCAGCGGTATTGCTGTAAATACTTTCGGTATTTCAGATGATGAATGGTCTGCCGCTGTTAAAGCACAAATTGATGCCTTTCAGCATACATCTAACCTTTACTATACAGAGCCTTGTGCATTGCTCGCAAAAAAATTGTGCGAAAAAACGGGTATGAAAAAAGTGTTTTTTTCAAACTCAGGTGCAGAGGCTAACGAAACTGCTATAAAAGCGGCAAGAAAATATGCTGCAGATAAAAAAGGTAAAGACGTATATAAAATAATAACGCTTAAAAACAGTTTTCACGGAAGAACACATACCACACTTGCAGCAACAGGACAGGATGCTTTTCACGAGCATTTTCTTCCGCTTACAGAAGGTTTTGTGCACATTGAACCTACCGTAGATGACCTTATAAGCGCAGTTGATGATAAAACTGCCGGTATTATGTTTGAGGTTGTTCGTGGCGAGGGCGGAGTGCTTCCGCTTGAGAAAGATTTTGTAGATGCAATGGTTAAGATTGCAAAAGAGAAAGATATTATCTTAATCGCAGATGAAGTTCAGGTGGGCAACGGCAGAAGTGGTATGCTTTATGGTTATATGAATTATGGCTTTACACCTGATGTTGTTACAACTGCAAAGGGACTTGGCGGTGGATTGCCTATCGGTGCTACAATGCTTGGCGAAAAAGTCGAAAATATATTTACTCCCGGTTTGAACGGCTCTACATTTGGCGGAAATCCCGTGTGCTGTGCAGGTGCCGTTAATATAATAGACCGTATTGATGATAAACTTTTATCAGAGGTAAAGGAAAAATCGGAATATATATTCAATACTTTAAATGGTGCTGATGGCATAGAAAGTGTAACGGGACTTGGTCTTATGATAGGTATTAAAACCGTAAAACCTGCAAAAGACGTTGTGGCAGAGTGCATCAACCGAGGTGTGCTACCTCTTACTGCAAAGGATAAAGTAAGG
>JAZSBW010000057.1:0-3665 GCA_045602585.1 Clostridia bacterium | reverse complement strand
AGTAAAAAGTAGTAAGAATATTTACTATGAAGTATGCGACAAAACAATGTTTTTCAGCATTTTATAAGAGTTGTAATATCAACCAATTTAAATTACAATTAATAATTATTATAATTAGGATTGTACAAAATGATTGATATTAAAAAATCGTTGGCTGAAAGAGTCCGTCCATTGGAGGCTTCAGCCATTAGAGAAATGTTTAAACTTATGGGACAAGCAGATGTTATATCGTTTGCAGGTGGTATCCCCTCACCAGAAGTATACCCCACAGATATCCTTTCCGAAATATCGGCTGATATATTAAAAAACAACGGTACATTTGCTCTTAAATACGGCATTACAGAAGGTTATGCTCCGCTTATAGAACAAGTTACAGAAAAAAATAAATCTCAGGGAATCGGTAGCAGTTGTGATATTACCATTATTACAACCGGTGCACAGCAGGGAATTGACCTTGTGGCAAAATCTTTGCTTAATCCCGGTGATGGTGTAATTGTAGAAAGCCCTACATTTGTAGGCACTCTTAATTCTCTGCGTTCTTACGAGGCTTCGCTTTACGGTGTACCTGTAGAAAACGACGGTATGGATTTAGCCGCTGCTGAAGAAATTTTAAAAACAGGCAAAATCAAAATTATATATACTATCCCTACTTTCCAGAACCCGACCGGCATTACAATGTCGCTTGAAAAACGCAAAGGCTTACTTGAACTTGCTCAAAAATATGACTGCCTTATTTTAGAGGATAATCCGTATGGTGAACTCCGCTTCTATGGCGAAGAACTTCCCACAATCAAATCTATGGATAAAGACGGCAGAGTTATATATGTAGGCTCGTTCTCAAAAACATTATCACCCGGTATGCGCGTAGGGTTCCTTGTAGGTCACGAAGATTTAATGGACAGAATAATTGTTGTTAAACAGGCAAACGACGTACACACACCGCTTATTTCACAAATGATAATATCTGAATTTATGAAGCAGAACGATATGAATGCGCATATTGCAAAAGGATGTGCATCTTGCAAAGAAAAATGCGACGCTATGCTTTCTGCTATGGATAAATACTTCCCCGAAAAGGCAGTATACACAAGACCCGAAGGCGGAATTTTCTTATGGGTAACTCTTCCGGAAGGTACAGACACAGGCGCACTTTTGCGCAAAGCAATTGAGCGCAAAGTAGCATTTGTTCCGGGTAACAGTTTTATGGTAGATGCAACAAAGCCGTCTAACTGCTTCAGACTCAACTTTACAACTGCCACAAACGAGCAGATTGACACAGGCATCAAAGTTTTAGGTGAGTTGCTTGCAGACGAATTAAAATAATTAAGGAGTATTACTTAAAATGGACGATAAAAAGATTATATTTTCAGGTATTCAGCCTACAGGTTGCGTTACACTCGGCAATTATCTCGGTGCACTTAAAAACTGGGTTGAACTTCAGCACGATTACAACTGTTGTTTTTCAGTAGTTGATATGCACTCAATTACCGTTCGCCAGGAACCTGCACAACTTCGCAAAAGATGTATGGAGTTTTTGGCTCAATATTTGGCGTGCGGTATTGACGGAGAGGATAATTTAGTGTTTTTCCAATCTCACGTTCCTGCTCATGCAGAACTTGCGTGGGTGCTCAACTGCAATACGTATATGGGCGAACTCAGCCGTATGACGCAGTTTAAAGACAAATCCGCAAAGCACGCAACCAACATAAACGCAGGTCTTTTTACATATCCCGTACTTATGGCAGCAGATATTCTGCTTTACCAGACCGACCTCGTCCCCGTTGGTGTAGACCAGAAACAACATCTGGAACTTGCACGTGATATTGCAATACGTTTTAACAACGCATTTGGCGAAACATTCAAAGTTCCCGAGCCATTCATCCCAAAAGCAGGTGCTAAAATTATGAGTCTGCAAGAGCCTACTTCCAAAATGAGTAAATCTGACCCCAACGTAAACGGATTTATTTCAATTTTAGACGACCACGACTCTATTATGCGCAAATTTAAACGTGCCGTTACAGACAGCGACAACGAAATTGTATACAAAGACGGTAAAGACGGAATTAACAACCTTATAAACATATATACAAGCGTTACAGGCAAAACTATTGAAGAAACAGAAAAAGAATTCAGTGGTCTTGGATACGGAGCATTTAAAGAGGCTGTAGGTACCGCCGTATCAGAGCACTTAAAGCCCGTAAGAGAAAAATATGCTAATATTATAAACGATAAATCTTATCTTGAAACTGTATACAAAAGCGGTGCTGAGCGTGCGTCATACGTAGCAAGAAAAACACTTTCAAAAACATACAGAAAAATCGGCTTTGTAAACAGATAAAAAGGAGCAGATAATATGAATGTACTTACTTTGGTACTTTGCTTTTCAATTGCTTTTTTCGTATCGTTGGCATCTACACCATTCGTTAAAGTACTTGCTTGCAAAATCGGTGCTATAGACGTGCCCGACGGCAAACGCAGAGTGCACAAATCCCCTATTCCGCGTCTTGGCGGATTGGCAATCTTCTTTGGATTTATGGTTGCAGTTCTCGCATTTGCCGAAATAGATTCTCAAACTCGCGGAATACTTATAGGCGCATTACTGATTGTTGCAATAGGCATACTGGACGATGTAAAGCAACTCAAAGCATCAATAAAACTTCTTATACAGATAATCGCCGCGGTAGTTGTTGTGCACCATGGTGTACAAATAACTGCCATAAGCGTACCTTCTTTCATAGTCAGCGGCGGTATACTTCCCCTTAAATGGCTTAGTATCCCCATTACGATTTTATGGGTTGTTGGCGTAACCAATGCCGTTAACCTTATAGACGGTCTTGACGGCCTGGCTGTAGGAATTTCTTCAATTGCAACATTTTCGCTGTTTTTTATTGCCATACTTGCGGGCGAACCAACAGTTGCGGTTATCTCCGCCGCACTTGCCGGTGGTTGTTTAGGTTTTTTACCATACAATTTTAATCCGGCAAAAATATTTATGGGTGATACCGGCTCTACATTTTTAGGTTTTATACTTTCAGTAATATGCATACAAGGTCTTTTTAAAGGCTATGCGATCATATCGTTTATTATCCCGTTTTTGATACTGGGATTACCTATATTTGACACAAGTGTTGCAATCATAAGACGCATTCACGATAAGCGCCCTATTATGGGGGCAGACAGAGGACATTTGCACCACAAACTTATGGATATGGGCTTTTCCCAAAAACAAACTGTTGCAATACTCTATGTTATAGCGATGCTTTTAGGTTTGAGTGCGGTAGTGCTTATAGAGCAAGGCGCACAAACGGCATTTTTAATGATATCGGTAGTTCTTTTACTTCTTATATTTGGAAGCAAACTTATATCATGGCAAACAGAACAGATAAAGCACGATATAGAAGAACAATTAGAAAATGATGACGGAGGAAATTCCAATGATTAAGGTAATGACCGTATTCGGCACACGCCCCGAAGCAATTAAAATGGCACCACTCGTTAAAGAACTGGAAAAGCGCAAAGAAATACAATCAATCGTTGCAGTTACTGCTCAACACAGGCAGATGCTTGACCAGGTTCTTGACATATTCGATATCCAACCCGATTATGATTTAAACATTATGAAAGACCGACAGACACTACTTAGCATAACAACAAACGGCTTAACG
>JAZSBW010000056.1:0-1980 GCA_045602585.1 Clostridia bacterium | reverse complement strand
CCTGTACTTAGTTCCTGCCACCATTGATGCAAGGTCTAATGAAAATATTTTCTTACCCTTTAAAGTTTCGGGAACTTCTCCTGATACAATTTTCTGCGCAAGCCCCTCCGCTATAGCGGTTTTTCCCACACCCGGCTCACCTATTAAGCACGGATTATTTTTTGTTCTGCGCGATAGTATCTGTATAACACGTTCTATCTCTTTATCTCTGCCAACGATAGGGTCAAATTTTCCATCAGAAGCCATTTTTGTAAGGTCACTGCCAAACGGCTCCAAATCTTTAAGATTGCTGCTTGATTTACCGCTTGATTCTGGTGCAGATGCGCCGCCGAACATCTTACGTGCAATCACATTCGGAGCTGATTGCTGAGTGCGTATAAGCGATGCAGCAACGCTTTCACCCTCACGCAATATTGCCATCAGTATATGCTCGGGGAATATAAAATGTGCACCTGTTCGCTGCGATTCACTATAACTTAATTCAATAACAGTTTTTGTTCGCGGTGTAAGCGGTAACATTCCGTCCGGCACTTTGCCGTTTATTGTAAGATTTTGTTCGCCTTTTATATTTTCTATTATATATTCGTACGTTATGCCCTCATCAAGCAGTACCTCGCACGCTTTTGAAGTACCCTCTTTAACAAGGGCCGCAAGCAAATGCTCTGTACCTACAAAATTATGACCGAGTTCTGTTGCAATCTCCTGAGAAAGCCTCAGCACATTCCGTGATTTATCTGTAAATCTGCTGTTCATACGCTATTCCTCCTTAATCGTTAAGTAGATTTTTAATTACTTCGGCTCGTTTTACGTCACGTTGCTCACCGGTTTCCGTTCCCGTTTCCATAATATGTGCAGGACGTGTTTCAACCATTATCTGATTGAGCGTACTTGCCGATACATTTTCTATTATTCCCAAAGATACACCGAAACGTACATTGGAAATCAAACCTGTAAGTTCTTCTGTACTTATTTTTTTAGCATATTTCATAAGACCGTACGAGCGCATTATTTTATCTTCCAGCGTTACACCCTTATCTTTTGCTATACGTCTGCGCATTTCACGCTCTTTGGATATAATCTGGTTCACTACGTCTGTTACATTCTGTGCAAGTTCGGTTTCGGATTTACCCAGCGTTGTCTGGTTAGAAATCTGAAAAACATATCCGCTGGATTTAGTACCCTCGCCATACATACCACGCACCGTAACACCAAGTTTGCCTACTGCCGCAAACAAATTGTCTGCCATATGCGCCATACAAAGTGCCGGTAGATGCAACATGAACGACAATCTCATTCCTGTGCCGACATTTGTAGGGCAAGCCGTTAAGTGACCGTATTTTCTGTGGAATGCATACTGAACGGTATCGCCTAAAAAGTCGTCTATCTTGCTGATAAGATTATACGCTTTTTCGCTTTCTATGCCGGCATATATGCATTGAAGACGAATATGGTCCTCCTCGTTTATCATAATGGCAACGGCTTCATCTTCACTTAAAAACACCGCCTTTTTGTTTGGTTCTTTAAGCATCTGAGGACTTATAAAATGCTCCTCCATCAAACGACGGCGCTCAACATCATTTATTTCGCTTAAACGGATAAGTTTAAATTTATAGTTGAGTTTAGAAAGCGCATCTTCAACTCTTGAAATAACCTTTTGCGCATCTTCATCACTCATACAGTTAGGAAAAGGTATACCTTTTAAATTTCTGGCAAGGCGAACACGGGTGCTTAAAACTATATCGGCCTGAAAGCCCTCGCCGCAGTACCATTTAGCCATCTGCCCTCTCCCCTTTCTCAAGTGCTTTTATCCTGTCACGCAATTTAGCAGCATCTTCGTACTTTTCTTCAAGTATTGCTTTTTGAAGGTCGGATTTCAACTTACTGATTTCATTCTGTTTTTTAATTTCTTCACTATCGGGACCTGAAATTTTTCCGTTATGAACAGTTGCCCCTTGCGTACGCTGCATCATATTTTCTACC
>JAZSBW010000055.1:0-1868 GCA_045602585.1 Clostridia bacterium | reverse complement strand
CGCGGTCGCGGATTTTTTCGTTAATATGTACAGTATAAAAATAAATGTTTATATAAAACAGGAGGAAATGATATGTCAAACACACCAAAAGTAGCAGTAGTAATGGGAAGTGATTCGGATTTTCCGAAACTTGTCCCATGTATAAAAATTTTAAAGGAGTTCGGCATTGAAGTAGATGTAAATGTCATTTCCGCACACAGAACACCTGAAGATGCTGAAATTTTTGCAAAATCAGCAGAAGATAACGGTATCGGCGTAATTATTGCCGCAGCAGGCAAGGCTGCTCATCTTGGTGGTATTATTGCTGCACACACAGTATTACCCGTAATTGGTCTGCCTATAAAATCATCTACTATGGACGGCTTGGATTCTCTTTTATCCATTGTTCAGATGCCAAAGGGTATACCAGTTGCTACCGTTGCTATTGATGGCGGTGATAATGCAGGTATACTTGCAGCGCAGATGCTTTCACTTGCATTTCCTGAAATTAAGGAAAAACTTAAAGCATATAAAGTGAAAATGAAAGAGGAAGTACATGCTAAGAATGCTGCAATTAAGGCAGAGGCAGACAAATTATAAATTAACACATATATTATAAAACAGCAAAGGAGAGAAAGTTATGAAACACAAAGAACTCGAATTTTCATGGCGTCCTGAAAAACTCCATGAAGAATGCGGCGTTTTTGGTATAAGTGATGCAGACGGTCTTGGCTGTGCTAATATTACGTATCATGCTCTTTATGCACTTCAGCACAGAGGTCAGCAAAGTTGCGGTATAGCAGTTAATGATGACGGAAATATTGTTTGCACAAAAGATATGGGCCTTGTAAATGAGGTCTTTAATGAAAAAATTTTGAGTCATTTAAATGGTCAGATGGCAGTTGGTCATGTAAACTATTCAAAGTATTCAAAAGCAAGTGCTGGATACCGCGAAAGTATACAACCTATGGTAAGAAAATATAAAAAGGGTACACTTACAATTGCAAATAACGGCAGTTTGATAAATGCCGCTGAACTTAGAGATAAATTTGAATCGGAAGGTGCAGTTTTTCACGGTACAAGCGATGCAGAGGTAATTGCACACGTTATTGCAAAAGAACGTATTTCGTCTGCAAGTGTTGAAGAAGCCGTTAAAAAAATGATGAATATTATCAAAGGCGCTTATTCAATGATTGTTATGAGTCCGCAGAAGATGATTGGCTGTAGGGACCCATACGGAATTCGTCCGCTGGCACTTGGCAAACTTGGAAATTCATATCTGCTTGCATCTGAAACTTGCGCATTTGATGCGATTGGTGCAGGATTTATACGTGAACTTGATCCGGGTGAGATGGTTGTTATACACAACAACGAGGTCACCGCTATAAGAGATAATGTTACTGATAACAGAGGGCTTTGCGTATTTGAATATATGTACTTTGCCCGCCCTGATAGTGTTATTGAGGGTACAAGCGTTTATGAAGCTCGTAAAAATGCCGGTAAAGTTTTGGCACAGGAGCACTCTGTAGAAGCGGACTTGGTAATCGGTGTGCCTGATTCCGGTCTGTGTGCCGCTATAGGTTATTCAGAAGAATCCGGTATTCCTTATGGATACGGCCTTATTAAAAATCGTTATATTGGCAGAACATTTATTCAGCCAACTCAAAGTGAAAGACAGAATCTTGTTAAAATAAAATTAAATGTTTTGGCTGATGCTGTTAAAGGTAAACGTGTCGTTATGGTTGACGACTCTATTGTTCGCGGTACTACTATACGTGATATTGTAAGACTTCTTAAAGAGGCAGGTGCGTTAGAAGTACACGTACGTATCAGTTCACCACCTTTTAAATGGCCTTGCTACTTTGGCACTGATGTTCCGTCAAAAGAAA
>JAZSBW010000054.1:0-3719 GCA_045602585.1 Clostridia bacterium | reverse complement strand
CTTGAAAGCCAAAGGCAGACGAATCCGTATGTGTGCGAATACGAGCGCCTTTTTAAAGAACGCTTACCTATACTCAAATCTGCTTCTTTAAGAGTAAATAACAAAGACGAAATAAATGACTTTATATCAGAAAATATTTATCTTGATAATTTCTGCAAGTTTATGGCGATTAAAACAGCAAACAATAATGATGCATGGTACAACTGGAAAAGCGAAGATTACAGCGAAGACGACCTTTTTATGTGGAAATTTATTCAGTACGAATTTTTTACACAATGGGCAGACATCAAAAAATATGCAAATGAAAAAGGTATTAGAATAATCGGTGATATTCCCATTTATGTTGACCTCGACAGCAGTGATGTATGGGCAGACAAACACCTGTTTATGCTCGATAGCGAAAACAAGCCCACCTCCGTAGCAGGTGTTCCTCCGGATTACTTCAGCGAAGACGGACAGCTTTGGGGAAATCCTATATACAACTGGTCCGCTATGGAAAAAGAGGATTTTCGCTGGTGGCGCAACAGGATTTCGCATATGACCGAAATGTTTGACGGCATACGCATAGACCACTTCAGAGGGATTGAATCCTTCTGGGAAATACCGGGAGATTCCAAAACCGCTAAAAATGGTAAGATGAGCAAAGGTCCGGGCATAAAACTTATAAACGCAATAAAAGAAGAATGTGACGATGCACTTATTATTGCCGAAGATTTGGGGCTTATAACCGAAGACGTTATAAAACTTGTAAACGAAAGCGGATTCCCCGGAATGAGGGTATTTCAATTTGCATTTATGGGTGACAGCCAATCTACTCACCTGCCTCACAACTATATAAACAATTGTATCGCATATACCGGCACTCATGATAACAACACACTTTTAGGTTATCTTTGGGAACTGGACGAAGGCACAAGAAGACACATGCTTGAATACTGCGGTTTTAAAAGTGACGACTGGAGTGGCGGATGCGAACATATTATACGCACAATGATGGCATCTTCTGCAGGTGTTGTTATTATGCCTATACAGGATTTGCTCGGTTACGGCTCGGATACAAGGCTTAATACCCCCGGAAAGTCTGACGGCAACTGGGCATACAGAATAACAAAAGAACAACTAGACAGTATTGATAAAAAACGCTTTAGGCGTCTTAACGAAATTTATTCAAGAATATAATGTTTTTTATTCCTCCGGATGCGTATACTAAGTGCAAACGCATTTCGGAGGAATTATTATGAAAAAATCTGTATGGACAGAAACAACGCCGCTAAATGAATTTAAAAAACTTGATAAAGACATTAAAACAGATGTACTTATAATAGGCGGAGGACTTTGCGGAATTTTATGCGCCTATTTTTTAAAGCAAACAGGTATTGACTGTGTTTTGGTTGAGGGTAGCAAAATAGCATCAGGAACAACAAAAAACACGACCGCCAAAATAACATCTCAGCACAGTCTCATTTACGCAGATTTAATCCATAGACTAGGCAGAGAACAAGCCCAGATGTATATGACGGCAAACCAAAATGCTATTGATGAATACGAATATTTATCCAAAGCATTCGACTGTGATTTTGAAACAAAGCCAGCATACACATATTCTATGATTGACAGAAGAAAAATCGAAAGAGAAGTTGTTGCCGTTCACTCACTCGGCGGAGAAGCAGACTTTGTATCCGAACTGGAGATACCGCTTAAAACAAAAGGTGCCATATGTTTTAAAAGTCAGGCACAGTTTAATCCGCTTAAATTTATAAATGAACTTTCCAAAGGTCTTAATATATACGAAAATACATTTATACGTGATATTACACCTACCTGTGCTGTTGCCGACAACGGAAAAATTACCGCAAAGAAAATAATAGTGACTACCCACTTCCCTTTTATAAACAAACACGGCGGATATTTTTTAAAACTGTATCAGCACAGAAGTTATGTGTCGGCATACAAAAATGCGCAGAGGCTCGATGGTATGTACGTTGACGAAGATATGAAAGGACTTTCTTTTAAATCATACGGCAATTTGCTTTTTATAGGTGGAGGAAGCCACAGAACAGGCAAACAGGGTACTGCATGGGATGAACTTCATAAATTTGCCGAAAAGCATTACGATCGTGCATCGCTCGAATATGAATGGGCAGCGCAGGATACTATGTCGCTTGACTCTATTCCATATATCGGTCAGTATTCAAAGCATACTCCGAATTTATACGTTGCAACAGGTTTTAACAAATGGGGAATGACAAGTTCTATGGTTGCGGCACAAATTTTGTGTGATATGGTTCAGGACAGAAGAAATGACTTTTCCGAAGTTTTTTCACCGCAAAGAAATATGTTCAATTCTCAACTTTTTATAAATATCATAGAATCTACGGCAAATCTTTTAACCCCTACTGCAAGACGTTGTCCTCATCTGGGATGTGCGCTCAAATGGAATAAATACGAACACACATGGGATTGCCCATGTCACGGTTCCAGATTTGAAAAAGACGGAAAATTAATAGACAATCCCGCAACAGGAGATGCCAATATAAAAAACTCAAATTAAAAAACGCTCATACGAGCGTTTTTGCTTTTACTTTTCTGCTTCCGCTAGCATGTTTTCAATAAATATTCCATAACCTCTCGTAGGGTCATTCACAAAAACGTGTGTCACTGCTCCCACAATTCGGCCATTCTGAATTATCGGTGAACCGCTCATACCTTGCAAAATTCCGCCTGTTTGTTCAAGTAAAATTGGGTCGGTAACTTTTATAACCATACATTTTGTATCAACGCTTTTTTTATGAGTAACTTTTTGTATTTCTATATCGTATTTTTCTACTTGTTCACCATCTATGCAGGTTAAAATGTGGGCATTGCCCTCTACAACTTCTGAACGTGCCGCTGCCTGAATGGTTTCTCTTTTAAATGCATCCGAACTTGTAACTTTACCATATATTCCGCACTCGGTATTTTCTTCCACACTCCCCACGATATTATCTGCCATAAAAGTTCCGCGAAGTTCACCGGGTGAGCCCTTTTCTCCTTTTTTTACAGAAACAATATCTGCAATTAGAACCTCGCCTTTTCCAACGGGGACTATCTTTCCAGTATCACTGTCAGTTATTCCGTGCCCCAATGCTCCGTATGAATTATCTTCAGGGTTATAAAATGTCATTGTACCTATACCGGCAATGGAAGAACGCACCCATATACCAAGTTTTAAATCATCATTAGAATCTTTACACGGAGTAAGATTGTACTTAAATATTGCTCCGTTCCGTTCTACAGTAATAGTAACGGCTTCACCTTGCGCATTTTCTACAATTTTTGAAAAATCAGATGCGTTTTTTACCGTCTGTCCGTTTATTTCTTTAATTACATCACCGGTTTTAATTCCACCATCACCACCGGGTGAAACCATTCGTCCATCACTCGACGGAAAATTTGAAATGCCCACAACAATAAGTCCGTCAGCATAAATTTTAACACCAATGCTGTTTCCGCACGGAACAACCTCCGGTGTTTGTATAACGGCAACCTTAACTGTTTTAACCGGTATTACACCTGCAAATTTAACTTCTGCAAAATAACTTTCATCTGAATAATCCATCTCATTGCCGCGCAGAACTCCTACTGTATCAGTCTGTGCATCAACAATGAAAAATTTTCCTAAATTTAATTTTTCATCTTCAAATAGAATTATTTCATCAGGAATTGAAGATACTATTGCT
>JAZSBW010000053.1:0-1845 GCA_045602585.1 Clostridia bacterium | reverse complement strand
ATGCAGGGGTTTAAATTTTTAATAAGTTGTGGTGTAGAATGTGTAATGATAATAATCATTAAGCAGATTATGCTCTGCATACGTAAATTCCCAGCCGAGCATATCGCTAAAAAATGTGTTACTCACGTACGTTATACCGTCAATTAAAATCGGTTTTGAAATTGCGTGCTTAGCACCGTCTGTGTATGCATCAGCCGAATCTATAGCAATCTCTAAAGTTGTATATGCGGGGAAGAATTCGCTTATTATTGTTATATTTCCGTTGTTATAATCAACAGAAGCACTATCGTTATACCCTGCCTCTATAGTCTGACGGAGGGGAACATAAATTTCTCCGTCAATAACAGGAAGTGCACCACAACTTTCGCTTACATACCATAACGGATATGTGTTTTCTATATCAGCAGGTTCTTCGCTTGCTATATACTGATGTCCCATATCGGTTAAAGTAAATGAATTTTCATCTGTAAGCACAGGAAATTCCACTTTGGTTACACCATACGCTTTAAAATCAGTGTCAATATGGATTGTAAAGTCAAGTAATCCGTCAGACGTATATATCCATTCGCCTCCGGTCAGCGCTGTGTAAATCTGCGCAATATCTACCGAAATATCAACATTCATATTGCTGCTTTTGATTTTACCGCCGCTTACGTTGTATACACAACGCATACCATCTTTACCTAAAATATTCCAACCCTTTACAGAGGGAAACTCAAAATACGAAAAATCCTGTTCAGAGGCAATATCAGACATAATATCGGGCAACATAGTCATAAGTTCATCGATATACGAGGTAAGACCGTCGTTGTCCATTTTAATTACATATTTACTGCCACCAAGTTCTATTTGGGAATGTTTTGCAAAAAGGTCAGTGCTTAACTTTTGAATATTATTCATATATTCTTTGTCAAATACTGCTTTCATTTCATCAAGTGCAGTTTTATCAAATGCAATATCGTCTATCGTAATTTTCATATATTTATTTAAAAACGGATACGAATAAATAATATCAAAAACAGGTTCTTCATCATTTGATAAATCCATATTTATCCACATTCCCATTTTTGCATTTATGCCAACATTAAGATTTGCGTTGACGTCTATATTGTGTTTACTTTCGGAAGTAAGAGCAAGTTTGATTTTTTTGTAATCATTACTCATATCCGCCTGAAGACGCATAGTTCCGTCGTATGCAAGCAACGTACGTAAAATCGATTTAATATCTACATAATTGTTAATTGCTTGCGAAAATTCAATTTCATCAAGAAGTGCGGCAATTTCTTCGCTGCTGTCAAACGTGACAGAAATGCTGTAATCAGCAGTATAATTTGTAATCGGATTTGTTAATGCAGCAGGTAACTCAGCCGCAGATACGCTTATAGTAAGCATAAGAGTTGCCAAAAGGATTGATATTATTTTTTTCATATGTATTCCTCCTTTTTGAAATTCCTTTAATTTTATATTAACATATAATATAAAATTTGGCAACAAAAAAATGGCATATCGCTTATGCGATATGCCATTTTAAATATTACATCTTATTTATGAGCCTCAAAAAATCTGTGCAGGATTGCAGCGATTTCTGCTCTTGTGGTGTTGTCTTTCGGATTGAGTGTAGATTCTGTCTTACCTTTTAACAATCCGCTGCCAACAGCGTACTGCATTGCGGGGATAGCGTACTCAGAAATTTCAGCAGCGTCTGCGTAAGAGAGAATGTTTGTATTCTCGCCAACGCTTACATCATAACCTTTATACTGAGCGTATCTGTGCATAATAGCAGCAATCTGTTCTCTCAAGATATTATCGTCAGGACCGAATGCTGTATCTGAATATCCTTTAACA
>JAZSBW010000052.1:0-3298 GCA_045602585.1 Clostridia bacterium | reverse complement strand
CTTTTAATTTGCAAAAACTTTCATCGCTTATAACGTGTTCAATCTTGCAACTGTCTGCATAGGCGTTTTCTTCGCTTACACCAAGCAGAAGAAGGGCATTTGCTATAACGTTATGTCTTTCGTAAACCTTTTCGGCAATTTCCCTTCCTTTATCGGTTAAGGTTATATCACCTGCATCGTTTACAAGGATGTACCCCTCGTTTTTAAAAGATTTCATAGCAACAGAAACACTCGGTTTTGTAACAGAAAGTTCGTTTGCTATATCAATGCTTCGAACATAACCTTTACGTTTACCAATAACGAGTATTGCCTCAAGATAGTTTTCGGCTGATTCCTGTATTTTCATCAACATACCTCGCATACAAAATATTTACAATAAAAGCATACCATAAAAATATTTTTTTGTCAATTTGAGAAAAAATTTAATAATGTGTTGACAAATAATAATTTTGTGTGGTAGAATATTACAGAGTTAGAAAAGACTAATTGACGTTAGTGAAGGCTAATTATGGATTTGAGGCGATTTATATGAATTTAACAGTTGCTGAAGAAGGCAAAGAATATATAATCAAAAGCATTGAAACTGATGACGAAGAACTTGATGCATTTCTGTTTTCTTTAGGATGCTACAGCGGTGAGCCTATTACGGTTATATCTCACATAAAAGGCGGTTGCGTAGTTTCTATTAAAGACAGCAGGTATAATATTGATAATCAATTGGCAGAAGCCATAATAATTTAAATTAATTATGCAGGTTGTCTGCCTGTTTTTAAAAGGTGTGGTTAGTTGCATCTAACTGATGTATTGAAATAAAATTAATTATATATATTCTAAGGAGGATTAAAAATGAGAATTGCATTAACAGGCAATCCGAATAGCGGTAAAACTACGATGTATAATGCTCTTACCGGCAAAAACGAAAAAGTCGGCAACTGGGCGGGCGTTACCGTTGAAAAGAAAGAACACCCCATCAAAAAAAGTTTTTATAAGGGGGCAGACGAACTTATCGCAGTAGACCTTCCGGGGGCGTATTCAATGTCGCCGTTCACATCGGAAGAGAGCATTACAAGTTCTTATGTAAAAAATGAAAACCCCGATGTTATAATCAATATTGTAGATGCTACAAATTTGAGCCGTAGTTTGTTCTTTACGACACAACTTTTAGAACTTGGTATTCCGGTTGTTATTGCACTTAATAAAACAGACGTTAATAAACAGAAGGAAACAAACATTGATGTTTCTACTCTTTCCCAAAAACTTAATTGCCCTGTTGTTGAAACAGTTTCAACATCATCACAAGGGTTGAAAAAAGTTATTGAAACAGCAGTATCCTTGATTGGTCATTCTCAAAACGCACCTTATGTACAAAGCGATATCGACCTTACAAATAAAACCGAGGTTGAAGTTGCAGACAGAACACGCTTTGAGTTTGTAAATAAAATTGTATCTGAAGTTGAAACACGTAAAGTTTTAACTAAAGAAAAGAATTTTCAGGATAAAATTGACGCAGTTCTTACTAATAAATGGCTTGGTATTCCGATTTTTGCTGTTGTAATGTATTTGGTATTCTACATATCTCAGGCTTCTTTCGGTGTTTGGGTTGCAGATACTTTGGTTGCATGGCTTGAAACCTTCCAGGGCTGGGTAGGCGGATTTTTTGAAAATGCAAACCCCTTGCTTTCGGCACTTTTGGTTGATGGAGTTATTGGTGGTGTGATTGCAGTAATTGGTTTCTTGCCGCTTGTTATGGTAATGTATTTCCTTATCGCATTACTTGAAGATTGCGGATATATGTCGCGTGTATCTGTTGTACTTGATCCCATTTTCAAAAAAGTTGGTTTAAGCGGTAAATCGGTTATTCCTTTCGTAATTGGTACAGGCTGTGCAATTCCGGGTGTTATGGCTTGCCGTACAATCCGTAATGAGCGTGAACGCAGGGCAACTGCTATGCTTGCTCCGTTTATGCCTTGCGGTGCTAAACTTCCCGTTATTTCGCTTTTTGCGGGTGCGTTCTTTGCAGATGCAGCATGGGTAGGACCGCTTATGTATTTTGTGGGAATACTTATAATTTTCTTTGGTGCGTTGCTTGTAAATAAAATTGCAGGGCATAAAGTAAGGAAATCATATTTTATTATTGAATTGCCTGAATATAAACTTCCAAGTTTAAAAAGAGCATTCGGCTCAATGTGTGCACGTGGTTGGGCTTACATAGTAAAAGCAGGAACAATTATTCTTCTATGTAACACAGCCGTGCAGATAATGCAGTCATTTACATGGAATTTTGTTGTTGCAGAAACGGCAGATGCTTCTATTTTAGCATCAGTTGCAAAACCATTTGCATATTTGTTGATACCTGTTATTGGGTATCATGCATGGCAATTTGCAGCAGCAGCGGTTACAGGATTTATAGCAAAAGAAAATGTGGTTGCAACAATAGCTGTATGTTATATTTTAACTGACGTTACAGCAGAACTTCCTGGTGCAGCGCCAGAACTGACAGCGGTTGCAGCGCTTGCATATATGATGTTTAACCTCTTTTCACCGCCTTGCTTTGCGGCAATAGGTGCTATGAATGCTGAGATGAAGAGCGCAAAATGGCTTTGGGGCGGTATTGCTCTTCAGCTTTTTGTGGGTTATACAATAGGCTTTTTGGTATACCAGATTGGTACAATTATTACTACCGGCGCTGTCGGCGCAGGATTTTTGCCCGGCCTTATTGCAGTTGCAGTTATGATTGCTGTTGTTGTGTATCTGTGTATTAATTCAGATAAAAAACTCAAATCCGAGTATGCTCTCAAAAATAGTGCAAGAGCATAATTAAATGAGGTGATATTCAGATGGATAATTTTATTATCATTTTAATATTGGTCACAATTATCGGTGTTTCCGCACGATATGTGTATAAGGCTAAAAAAAGCGGTAAGAAATGCATAGGGTGTCCCGATGGTTGTTCTTGTAACTGTGAAAATTGCAAAACAAAATAATAAAAAAATTGTCCCGTGTTTTTACGGGACAACTTTTTTATAAGGAAAATACGCTGATTATCTCTGGTTGTTATTCTGGTTATTATTGTTATTGTTGTTTCTGTTCTGATTGTTGTTCTGGTTGTCGTTTCTGTTTTCGTTCTGAAGATTTTTCTTATCCATTGTATTATCCTCCTTAAAATAAATGATACTTACTGTATCGATTATAGTGTTACCCAAAATAATAATTTAATGTATAAAAAATATAAAATACTCGATAACAATATTGTAGTAGTGTAGAATGAACAGTAACTTTACGTCTGATAGGTACCTTT
>JAZSBW010000051.1:0-4119 GCA_045602585.1 Clostridia bacterium | reverse complement strand
TGGTGGATATTACAGTTCAAAGTCTTGTCTGCCGAATAACATTGCAGAATTGATACCCGAAGGAATTTCTCAGGTTTATTGGGATTATTATAATAATTCAGAGAATTTTTATAATGTTATGGTAAGTGAACACAAGAAAATGGATTGTCCCATTATTTTTGCCGGCGGAGTATGGGTGTGGAGTGGCCCATCGGTTAATAACAGACAAACTTTTGAAAGCACAAAACCGGCGCTCAAGATTTGTAAAGAACAGGGCATTTCTCACATTATGGCAACAATTTGGGGCGATGATGTGCTGAATGTGATTATTATGAATCCCTCTATGGTTTGCAGTATTTTGCTGAGTACAATTATGATAGCCAAAATGCAGAAAATAATCTGGATAGAATGTTCAAAATCTGCAATGGGTTTGATGCAAATATATTTAAGTTATTTGATGTGGATGCTTTTGACGTACCGATGTATTTTTCTGATGAACCTGATTTTGGAGAACTCGAAAGCCATATCATAAACACTTCAAAGCAAGTACTTTATCAGAATCCGTTACTGGGATTTTTTGATAAGAATTTTTCACAGACGGATTTACATAAGCATTATAAGAGAATTTCGGAGAAATTAGACAGTATTATACCACCTGAAGAAATTGAAACTTTGGTTGACTATCACAAGCAACTGGTTAAAGTTTTAATGTCAAAATGTGATATTGGCGTCCGATTAAAATCAGCCTACGATGCCAATGATTCTAAAACGCTGAAAGAATTGTCAAGCGAGTTGAAAATTCTTGAAAAAGATATAAGTTTACTCAAGGAATTCCGTAAACAATTGTGGTATGAAAATAACAAGCCTTTTGGGTTTGAACAACTTTTAACAAGACTTTCCGGAATTGAGGCTTTAACGAAAATTGCGTATGAGCGCGTTGATGATTTTCTTGATAAAAAAATACATTGTATTGAAGAATTAGAGCAGGAACGGTTAAATTACAATTCATTAGAGCGTCCGCATTTTTTGGAGTATTTCTCAAAACGGATTATGATGCCTAATGAAAATGAAATGGCATAATTGCAAGAGAAAGGGGTATATTTATGGAAATGTATGCTAATTTACATATGCACACAACTCATTCTGACGGAGTGTATTCACCGAGTGAAATTGTAAGAGTTGCAAAAAGTGAAGGATACAAGGCAGTTGCCAAATCTGATCATGACACAGCCACCGGTTATGATGAACTTAAAGAGGCTTGTGATAAAGAGGGAATGGAATGTATTTTTGCGGTTGAGTTTTCTGTTTATCATCCAAAGCCATGCCACATAGTAGCATTTGACTTTGATCCCCAATATCCGCCTATGAAAGAATACCTCAGACAAATGGCGGCAAGGCAGACAGACAATACAAAAAAATGTTTTGATGAAAGCGTTGCAGAAGGAGAGATTAAAGGAATCACCTGGAAAGAAGTAGAGGATTATAACAAAGGCGTTGCTTGGCTTTGCAATAATCACGTTTTTGAGGCAATGAAATCCCGTGGACTTATTACACAGGAAGAATATCTGCCATGGTTTCGCAAAAATTTCGACCAGAGAGGCAGACATTACGCACCTCTTTATTCATTTAACGAACTTGAACCGATGATAAAGTTAATTAAAGATGCAGGGGGATTACCAATTCTTGCGCATCCCCATAATCAACTTGATGATATTGATTATTTCTTGAGCCTTGGAATTGAGGGGATAGAAGTATGGCACCCTGATCTTACTGAAGAAGAAAAAGAAAGGGCATACAAAATTGCGCTTGAAAAAGGATTGTATATTTCGGGTGGGTGCGACCATAGCGGCTTGTGCGGAGGACTTTATTCTTCGTATGCCACAGAGGAAGAATTAAAGAAATCTCATCATTATATTGAACCGCTTTCAGTTGGTACAACGGCTGAGTATTTCAAAGAAATTAAGGAACGCAAAATAATGAGGTAGTTACTATGAATGATATGATTGAAAAATTAATATCTGAAATGACCTTAGAAGAAAAACTTGGTCAACTTACTCAGGAATACACTACCAATGACCGTATGGACGAACTTGCAGAGCGTGCTTCAAAAGGCGAACTTGGTTCATGTATCTTAGCCTATACACCTTGGGCAGGTAATAGCGAGCAGGAAGATTTGTATATTTCACGGTTAAATAAAATACAAAAGGCAGCAGTTGAAAAAAGCAGATTGGGTATTCCTGTTATAAACGGCCGTGATATTATTCACGGCTCAAAGACTATTTTTCCTGTTCCTCTTGCTCAAACCGCCACTTGGGATTATGAACTTATTCGTGATGCTGCATCAATTATGTCAGAAGAAGCAAGTTATGACGGTGTTCACTGGACTTTTGCCCCGATGCTTGATATTTGTGCAGATCCAAGATGGGGAAGGATTATAGAATGTCCCGGTGAAGACCCTTTGCTGGGCAAATTGTTCGCAAAAGCATCTGTTGATGGTATTCAGGGAAATGATATGTCTAAACCGGGAAAGTTAGCGGCTTGTGCTAAACATTATATCGGTTATGGAGGCACAATCGGCGGCAGAGATAAAGACGCAAGCGAGTGGTCTGATTATTCACTAAGAAACAGGGCACTTCCTGCATTTAAAGAAGCAGTGGATGCCGGAGTTGCTACAGTGATGAGTGCATTTAACGAAATAAGCGGACAGCCTGCAAGTGCCAGCAAATACCACCTTACTGATATATTAAGAGGTGAACTTGACTTTGATGGTTTTGTAGTGAGTGACTGGGATGCTATTCTTCGTTTGAAATGTCAGGGTATATCTGATAATGATGAAACATCTGCTGTGTTAGCAATTAATGCAGGTGTTGATATGGATATGGTAGACTGTTTATATAAAAACAATTTAAAATCTGCATTGGAAAAAGGCTTAGTAAGTATGAGTACTATTGACGAAGCCGTAAGGCGTGTACTCAAAGTGAAATATAAATTGGGTTTATTTGAAAATCCATATTTTGATGAAAGTGATAATTCCGATAAATTTATGACGGAAGATTATCTTAATAAGGCTAAAGAGATCAGCGAACATTCAATGGTACTGCTGCAGAATAACGGAGTTTTGCCATTAACTAAAGGTGAAAAAGTCAGCGTGATTGGTCCCATGGCAGACGAAAAGGCGGCTCTTTTAGGCTCATGGCATGCAGGCGGCAGGGCAAGTGATGTTATTTCGTTAACCGATGGAATAAAGAAAATAAACGGCGAGGAAAATACGATTACAAATCGTGGATTATCAGATGTTTCTTATGAAATCGCTGATTTTGCAGATGTGTGTATTGTAGCGCTTGGAGAATCTGATTATGTTACCGGCGAGGGGCGTACAGTGCCCGATATAGAAATTCCGGATGATCAGATTAAGTGGGTAAAACACGCAAAAGAAACAGGTAGAAAAGTTGTAGCAGTAATATTTGCAGGCAGACCCCTTGCAATAACCAAGATACTTCCTTATTGTGATGCTGTCCTGTGGGCTTGGCATGGAGGAACTATGTGCGGATTGGCTGCTGCAGAAATACTTTTTGGTGATTTTAATCCATGTGGAAAACTTCCCGTTACTTTTCCGCGTTCGACGGGGCAGATTCCCATACAATATAATCATCAACGTAATGAGTTTGGTAGGAATTGGTATTACGAAAATTCCAATTATGTTTCTACAACTTCAATAAGTACGCCTGCGTTTGTATTTGGTCATGGCTTGTCGTACACAGAGTACATATATGACAATTTTAATTATTCATTTAATTCCGAAAATCAAAGAGCAGAGATTAGTTTTGATATCACTAATGTCGGGGAATATGATGGATTTGAAATTGCGCAATGCTATATAACAGATGTTGTTGCATCTGCATCAAGACCTACTAAGGAATTAAAGGCTTTTAAAAAGTTATTTATACCAAAAGGAGAAACTAAAAAAGTTATTATTTCTTTAAGTAAGGAAGATTTGTCCTTTTACGATACAAGAGGTAATTTTGTATTTGAAAATGGTGAGTTCATTATTCAAATAGGGAAAAGTTGTAATAATATTTGCTTTGAAACATTGCAAAATATTAAGTTTGACAATTTGTAAGGAGAAGAAGCAATGAATAA
>JAZSBW010000050.1:0-7574 GCA_045602585.1 Clostridia bacterium | reverse complement strand
TGGTTAAAAACCACTCTTTTTTTAATTACCAATCTAAATCATACAGAACAACTTCGCCCGACTCAAGCGACTTTTTAATATCTATTATACGCTGATTAAGAGAGCCTCGGAAACGCATATTATTCTGACGGTTATTTTTTTCAAATCTGCCGTCAACCAGTACGTCGCATTGCTCAAGCAGCACCTTTTTTTCAGGGTCGGCAATTATCTGCTCAAACGTATAACCGCTGTAAACCCAAAAGTTTTTGCCGGTGTTTTCGCGGATATACTTTGCAAGAAAGGCAAGTTCCCTCGCCTGTTGAAACGGCTCGCCTCCGCTGAATGTTATATTTGTTAAACTGCTTTTAGTAAGGTCTTCATACACACTTTGCAGAGTTACTATTCTGCCGTTGGCTCTGTCCCACGTTTCGGGGTTATGGCAACCATCGCAACGGTGCGGACAGTAGTTTACAAACAAAACATCTCTGAAGCCTACACCGTCAACTGCAGAACTGTATGTGATTCCCGATATGGAAATTTCGGAATTTAAATCTATTCCATTATACTTCATGTGTTACTCTGTCCTTTAACTCGGCTTTTTTAGCGGCATTCCAACTGTTTGTACTGCCTACAAGATAGCCTGTGATACGCTGAATTGTATCAATATTTTCGCTACCACATTCGGGGCAAACGGTTACATTTTCGTCAGCATTTTCAAATCCGCAGTCAAGGCATCTGTTTCTTGTGTGGTTTACAGAGCCGTAGCCGATATTGTATTTATCCATAAGGTCAACCGTCTGCATAATACATTCGGGGTTGTGTGTAGCGTCGCCGTCAAGTTCTACATAGAAGATATGTCCGCCCGCCTCGTATTTGTGGTAAGGACCTTCTACCTCCGCTTTATGCTCTACGCTGCACTTATACCATACAGGTACGTGTGATGAGTTGGTATAGTATTCTTTATCGGTGATATTTTTGATAATGCCGAAAAGTTCTCTGTCGCGCTTGGTAAATTTACCGCTTAATCCCTCTGCCGGTGTTGCAAGCAGGCTGTAGTTTAAGTTGCGCTCGTCGGCAATCTCTTTTATTCTATTACTCATATGCTCTACAATCTCAAGACCGAGTTTCTGAGATTCTTCGCTTTCGCCATGATGTTTACCTGTAAGTGCAATCAAAGTTTCTGCAAGGCCGATAAAACCAATACCGAGTGTACCTGATTTGAGTATATCTTTAACTTGTTCTTCATTAGAAATTTTCTCGCTGCCGTACCACATTCCGCTCATAAGCATGGGGAACTGCTTTTTAAGCGCAGTACGCTGGAATGAGTATCTGTCATAAAGTTGACGTGCAGTTACGTCTATACATTTATCAAGTTTTTCGTAGAATGTAGCAATTCTTTCTTTTTCATCAGCAATATTCATACATTCAATACCGAGTTTAACGATATTGATTGTTGAGAACGAAAGGTTTCCTCTGCCAATTGAAGTTTTATCACCGTGACGGTTTTCGTAAACACGTGTACGGCAACCCATTGTAGCAACCTCGTGTACGTATCTCTTGGGGTCATCTGCTCTCCACTCGTCTGACTGGTTAAAGGTTGCGTCAAGATTTAAGAAGTTCGGGAAAAATCTTTTAGCAGTCACTTTACATGCCAGTTTATAAAGGTCGTAGTTGGGGTCTTCAGGCAGGTAACTTACACCGCGTTTTTTCTTCCAAATCTGAATCGGGAATATAGGTGTTTCGCCATTGCCCACACCGCGATATGTTGAATTTAAAATTTCCCTCATAATGCAACGACCCTCGGCAGATGTGTCTGTACCGTAGTTGATTGACGAGAACACAACCTGATTTCCGCCACGGCTGTGGATTGTGTTCATATTATGGATAAACGACTCCATTGCCTGATGTACTCTGTTTACTGTCTGGTTAATTGCGTGCTGCAAATAGCGGTCTTTACCCTCAAGTCCGTCTAACGGTTTTGTAAGGTAATCGTCAAACTTAGCGTCTTTCAACTCAGACAAATCTTCGCCAGTTAATCCTTCTAATTTTTTAACTTCTTCAACAAAAGAACTTCTTACATAAGGCGCAAGGTAAAAGTCAAAAGCAGGAATTGCCTGTCCACCGTGCATCTCGTTCTGGATAGATTCCATAGAAATGCACGCAATAATTGCCGCTGTTTCAATCCTTTTTGCAGGGCGGCTGGAGCCATGACCTGCATGGAAGCCGTTTTCTAAAACCATATCAAGAGGATGCTGCAGGCAAGTAAGAGATTTTGTGGGATAGTAGTCAGCATCGTGAATATGGATATAGTTACTCTTTACATAGTCTTTTGCTTCCTGAGAAAGAAGCATATCTATAACGAACGGCTTGGAAGACTCACTCGCAAATTTCATCATCATACCTGCAGGAGTTTCTGCATTCATATTTGCATTTTCTTTAGTGATGTCGTTAGCAATTGTGTTTACAATTCCCATATACATCTCATATGTTTTTCTGCCGCGCGCAATGTTTCTTTTCTCACGATAAAGAATGTATGCCTTTGCAACATTTTTATACTGAGATTTCATCAGTTCAACTTCGACAAGGTTCTGAATTTCTTCTACATCAACAACATCAACCTCAAGGTTGGCAAGTTTATCTGCTATTTCCTCGGCGTATTTAACGTCGTTAACAAATTCATGATTCATAGCCTTTAAGATAGCGCTTACTATCTTGGATTTATCGAAATTTTCAATTCTGCCGTCTCTTTTACGGATATTCGATACCATTTGTACTCCCCCTTACAAAAACTATATATTGTGTTTTATTATGTAAAAATTGTCTATATATTGTGTCCAAGACCTATTATAAAATACTTTACAAGAAAAAGCAATACCTTTTTGAAAAATTTTTCGACAAATTTTCCAAAAAGGTATTAAGGTCGTTTATTTAAGCCATTTTATCAATTTAATTTATTTCCACACTTTGAGCAGTAGTCATCTTCCATGCTGTTTGCAGCATCACAAACAGTACATTTTTTGATGCTTTTATTTCTTTTAACCTCTGCTTCAACATCTTCAAGTTCGGCTTTTAATGCTTTAATCTCGCTTACAAGAGAGGCAATTTTATCGCCGTTATCAAGGTCGTACTCAGCGGTGGTATAGTAAAGTTCGCCTATTTTTGTATATCTTTCGTTAATTGCGTCTTTAAGTTCAATAAGTTTTAATTTCAGTTTTGTCTGCTCTACAAGTTCGCCCGACACCTTTGCGGCATCTTTAGCGGTTTTGGTAACAACCTTTTTTACAGAATCCAATATGTTCATAATATATCCTCCTTATTAATTATATATTATTGAATAGCAGGCGCAGGGGCAGTTTGCGCCGCTATAGCGGCAGCCTCTTTTTCTGCAATTTCACGTTGAATGTTTTGTATCTGCATTTCAAGAGACGAAATGCGTTCCTCTTTAGCGGCAAGTTGTGCGTTAAGGTCTGCAATTTCTGATTTTAACACCTCTATCTCCTGAGCGTCTGTCTGTGTGCTGGCAACAAGTTTGAAACTTATAAAAAACGATAACGCAAACACAAGCACATAAGCAAGGATATACATCCACACCTTGCCCGCTCTTTTTTTTCTGCCTGTTCTGGAATTAATATAATAATCCATCGTGTCACCTCATTTCAACTGCCTCGCCGGTATCAAACAGATAAATATATTTTTTATGAACTCTGCGGCCCGTTAAGATTTCAAGCGCTTTTTCATAATAATATATCTGCAGTTTGTATCTATTAACGATTTGCTGCCTGAATTCTTCGGCAGAGGCACCTTTTCGCCTGTCTGTTTTATAATCTACAAGTATTACATTTCCGTTTTCGTCAGTAAAGTATGCGTCTATCATACCCTGAACAACTATTTTCTCCGAAGTACCGGCATCAGCAAAAATTTCGTCTGCCTCAACAAGTATTTCAAACGGAACTTCCCTGCAGACATTTTTTGATTTTACCATATCAACGCCTACATCGCTTGAGAAAAATTCTGCTATGCCGTCTGCATCTATAACTGCGGCTTCGTCCTCAGTAATAAGTCCGTTTTCTACAAAACTTTGTATCTCTTCTTTTATTGTATCTCTATTTATACCATCTGTCAATTCAATTTTTTCCATACACAGGTGCATAAGCGTGCCGATTGCCGCTGCGCCTACAGAAGACGTGTCTTTTGCAAATGACGGCTTTTTAAGTTCAGGCATACGGTACAGTCGATAAGTGTTTTCATCTGCCAAATCGTGAATACGTTTAATTTCTGTTACAGTAACATTTCTTGGCAACCCAGTCGAAGTTGTGTTCGGGTACTGATAAGTAAGCCTTCGCAAAATTTCATTCTTATATGCAGAATGTTCTTCTTTTTCGGTAATCTGTTTATATTCTTTCTGTTGGATTTCGCCACTTTGAACAAGTGAATAAACAGGTATAATCTCTGTACGCAAAAATCCTCCGCCGGGAAGTTTTACACACTTATTTCCGTCGTCGTACGTTGCCTGGCATATCCATTTAAGAAATGTTCTGGCAGATGAAACTGTACGTGAATGAAGTATACCTCCGGCATCTTCGCAATCATTTCGGATATTAACAATGAATTTATTATAGTAATCATTTACTACACCGGTTATAAAAAGTTTTTCACGGGCACGGGTAAGCGCCACATATAAAACTCGCATCTCTTCAGACAGATTTTCTTCCGAAATTTTATCTTTTATAGCGTTTTTCACCGCCATTTTGTATGAAAACCGTTTTTTCTCATCAACATAGTTTATGCCGAGACCGAGTTCGTGGTGCATAAGAACTGCTCCCGAAAGACTGCGCATATTAAATTGCTTTCCGCATTGGCTTACAAATACTACGGGAAATTCCAATCCTTTACTTTTATGGAATGTCATTATACGTACAACGTCATCATTCTCACCGATAAGTTTTGCGCCCTTACCATCTCCGCCGGACATACTTATCTCGTCAACATAAGTTGCAAAAGCACAGATATCATTTCCGTTGGAAGCAGAAAATATACGGGCGCAGTTGATAAGCGAGCGTACGTTCACCTTTTTAAAAGATGCTCCTGATAATGTGCCTATAAATTCCATATACCCAGTATCGGAAAGCAAATACCACAAAAATTCGTCAACCGCCATAATATACGATTTACGTCGGTAATTTTCCACTTTTGTCAAAAATGCTTTAACTTTAGATGAAAGTGCATCTGCGCGTACACAATATTTCAAAACTGATTCATAAAAATAGCCAGTTCTGTCGGCAGTACGTATTTTTAAAAGTTCGTTATCAGTAAAATTATAAATGGGACTGCGCATAACAGATACCAGATTGATATCATCAAAAGGATTACTGATAATCTTTATAAAACTTATAAGTGTTCCTACTTCCTCACAATCGAAATATCCTGTTCCGCCATCACAGAATGCCCCTATTCCGTACTCCGAAAGTGCATCAACAAAGTAATCTCCGTTGCCACGCACGCCACGAAGCAATATAGCGATATCCCTGTATTTTACAGGACGATATTCGTCAAGCGATTTATCATAAACAATATATCCGCTATCTACAAGTTCGTGTATTTTGAGCGCAACAAAATTTGCCTCTGCAACTATTGAGGCAGGCTTTTCGGTTTCCTCATCGTCATCTTCTGCCCCGTCTATTATGCACAGGTCGACATAATGCATATCTTCATTTACATCTTCGTACGATGCACCGTTATACAGATATTCGTCTTCCGTATAGTCAAGTTCTCCAACTCTCTCGCTCATAATATGCGAAAATATAAGGTTTACGCAGTTAAGCACCTCGGCACGGCTTCTGAAATTTTTACTCAGCACAATTTTGTTATAATCACCGCCATCGCCGTAGGGAGTATACGTGTCACTTTTATCTTTAAACAGTTTTGGGTTAGCATTTCTGAAACGGTATATACACTGCTTCATATCGCCAACCATAAACATATTAGGGTGACCATCTGCTTCTCTTGAAACTGCTTTGAAAAGTGCTTCCTGAACGCCGTTGCAATCCTGATACTCGTCTATATAAATTTCTTCAAAACGCTCTTTCTGCATTTTTGCAACTTCTTCATACTCAGGTGACGTTAAAAGTTTTAGTGCAAGATGTTCTATATCATTAAAATCAATAACATTCCTTTCACGTTTATACTGACCGTAAACAGACGAAAAATCTTTTACCAACTGACATAGTTTAAGAACGCACGGGCGCATATACAAAAGGTCGTCTGTAATGACTGATAATGGCATATTGATTTTATCCTGAATAATGGCTTTTAAACAATTTCTTGCGTTTTCGCGCAGGCGCTTTATTTCCTCAAAAACTGTTATGTCCATATTCTTATTAGACCGTATAACAGAAAATTTATAATCTTTTATATAATTGTATACTTCGTCCCAACCGTCTTTGCATAATTTTTTAATCGTCTGGGCAAGGTCTGCTTCATCGCTTATGACACTGCGTACTTTTTCATAAGCATCATCTTCAGGGCATATCAAAAGTGCACGTTCATAACACTTTTGAGCATATTCTGCATCTTCACAAACACCTTCCAATATATAAGAAAGTTGTTTTTGGCAATCACCCGAATACACCTCGCAGCAATCGTCTAAAAATCCGTCGGGGTCAGGCATACTTTGAGCAAATGTGTATATATCGCCTATTATATCTTCTATGGCATCATCTCTTTTTTGAGTAAAAGAATTTATTACTCTTAAAAAATCTGCATCTTCCTCGTCATAATATTTATCAAGTACGTCGCCCATTGCCCTTGCTTTAAGTATAGAAAGTTGGGTTGTGTCACCAACTTTAAAATTGGGGTCAAGGTTTAAAAGGTGAAAATTATTTCTTATTATATCAAGGCAAAAACTGTGAATTGTGCAGATTGAAGCAGTATTAATTAAAAAAAGTTGATTTTTAAGCCGCTTATTCTCGCCCTGTTCAAGTTTTTCTGCTATTTTTGCCGCAACACGCTCTTTAATTTCAGATGCAGCGGCTTTTGTAAAGGTTACAACAAGAATTTTGTCAATATCCACACCATCGGGGGCGATAACACGTTCTATAAGGCGCTCTACCATAACAGCAGTTTTGCCCGAGCCCGCAGCAGCAGTAACCAATATATCCGACACAGGTGCTTCTATAGCCTTTAACTGGTCATCAGTCCACATACTGCTCACCTCCTAAAATGTCCCATATTTTTTCGTCATCAAGTTTATCAAGATGTTCAAAATCGTTGTCTTTTTTGCGTATGTCAAAACGGCAGACAGATTTATATCCGCAATACTGGCAGGGAGAAAAATTCTGCTTGTTATATGGATTTATATCAATCTTTCCGTCGCTCATTTCCTTGCACAAATCCGTGATAATACTGCGCAGGTGCTCATCAAGAGCAACAAAATTTTCATGCGTTGCCTTTTTAGACGCTTTCGCAGTATCTGCATCCGATGCATCAAGCACATCCTGCTGAGCAAGCATTAAACCTTTCATTTTAAGTTCGCTTGCTATCTGTGTTTCTGTTTTATATTCATCATATCGGTTGTCCGCTTTAAAAATAGGATCGTC
>JAZSBW010000049.1:0-4932 GCA_045602585.1 Clostridia bacterium | reverse complement strand
CCAGATTTGCAACTGGTCAGCAGCGGCGGCACGGAATGTATCGGCAGCGCCAAGGACTACTTTTTTACCCTCAGCAGTAAGCCTTGCTGCCATTTTGCCGATAGATGTGGTTTTACCGACACCGTTTACACCTATAACGAGTATAACGGCAGGGGAGCCTTCTAAAACAAGTTCGTTATCTGCGCTGTTTAAAATATCGCAAATTATTTCTTTAATAACATCACGCACTTGCTCGCCCTCGGTAATGCGACGCTGCTTAACAGTATCACGCAGGCGCTCAATTATATAAAGCGACGTATTAACACCAACGTCAGCAGAAATAAGAGCCTCTTCAAGTTCTTCAAAAAGTTCTTCGTCTACCTTTACAAACGCTTTTATAACGCTATCAATCTTATCATTTAAAGATGCGCGTGTTTTTTGAAGCCCTTCCGAAAGTTTTGAGAAAAAGCCTTTTTTAACAGGTTCGTCAGGTAGCGATTCTTCCTCAATGTTTTCTATAGGTTCATTATCAATTTCATCCTCATCCTCCGCTGTAGGCGGTGTAAGTGTTGAAGTTACAATATCTTCGTCTTTATCTTTTTTATTTTTGAAAAAATTAAGCATTCTCTTCCTCCAAATCTTTGATTTGCAGTTTAAGTACCTTGGAAACGCCTTTTTCCTGCATAGTTACACCATACATAATATCGGCAGCCTCCATAGTTCCTCTACGGTGGGTTACTACTATAAACTGTGTCTTCTTACTGTATTTTTTAACATAGTCTGCAAAACGATACACATTTACATCATCAACTGCCGCTTCAACCTCGTCCAGTATACAGAAAGGCGTGGGGCGCACTTCAAGTACGGCAAACAAAAGCGCAATTGCTGCAAACGCTCTTTCTCCACCGGACAAAAGAAGCAGGCTTTGCAGTTTTTTACCGGGTGGCTGAACTTCTATTTCAATTCCGCTTTCAAGCACATCGCTTGGGTCGCTTAAAGCAAGACGTGCAGTACCGCCGCCAAAAAGTTCTTTAAATACAGAATCATACTTTTCTTTGATCTGTTCAAAGCACTCTTTAAACCTTACGGTCATCTCCGCCTGCATTTCGTCGATGATTTTTTCAAGTTTGGCTTTGGATTCGTCAAGGTCTGATTTCTGTTCTGACATAAAGTCAAACTTTTCTTTAACAACTTTATACTCGTCTATAGCGTCAATATTGATATTACCGAGTGCTTTTATACGGCTTTTAAGAGATGCCGCCTCTTTTGCCGCTTCAACTAAATTGATATCGGCTTTTTTATATTCAAGTGCAGTTGAGTATGTAAGTTCGTAATCCTCCCACAATCTTGAAATTGCCTGCTCGGACTCCATCTCATAACGTGAGTTCTTATTCTCTATACGTGCAATTTCCTGCTGAACGGTATAGATTATTTCGTTCTGTTCTTTAGATTTTTTCTGTAAAAGTTTAAGTGCGGCAGAATCGTTTTCGTATTTTTTCTTACTTTCGGCAATCTGCTCCGCTATCTGCCCGCTGCCGTCGGCAGTTGATTCGGCGGCGCTCTGTGCCTCTGCTATCTCTGCTTTTATAGATTCTGTATTTTCGGCAATGGCAACTTTTTCGGCATCTTTGTTTTCCTTTTCAGCATTATGAGAGGTTATATTGCCTTTCATAGCCTCTATTCGCTCGCCTATAAGTTCTATGTCCTTGCATATATTACTGAAATCTATTTTGCTGTCGGTAAGCGCACGTGCGTTTTCGTCTTTCTTATTTTCAAGCGAAATGTATGCAAGTTCTGCTTCTGTAAGTTCCTTACGCACGCTTTCAACAGAGGTTTCAAGCACGGATATACGCTCCGCAAACTGTGTAGATTTCTCCTTGATACCGTCTATCTCTTTTAATATATTTCCGCTTTCGTCTGTTAATGCACTGATTGTTTTTTCAAGTTCTGCCAACGATGCGTTTTTCTGCTCAAGCGATGCGCTGATGCGCACGTGTTCGTGATTACATTCCGCAACTGCATCGTCACAGACCTGCTTTTTCTGTGCAATAACTTTAATTTTTCCATTAGCATCGTCTATTACATCCTCGTGAGCATCAATAGTTTTTTCAAGTTCTGCAATTTCCTGTTTTAAGCGTTCTATGTCTTTTGCACGGCTTAAAAGTTTCTGATTCTGGCTGATGCTTCCGCCCGTCATAGAACCGCCTGCGTTTACAATCTCGCCCGCAAGCGTTACAATCTTGAATTTATAGCCGAACTTTCTGGCTATATTAACGGCATTGTCAATACTATCGGCAATAGCCGTTTTACCGAGTAATTGCTTGAATATTCCATCGTACTCGTCTGCGTAACCTATAAGGTCGCACGCAAGACCGAGATAACCTTTTTCGCCAGTTGGCTCTTTTTCAAGTGTTACACCTTTAATGGTGGAAACGGGCAGGAATGTTGCACGGCCAACATTGGTAGATTTTAGATGCGCAATACATTTTTTTGCAACATCTTCGGTATCCACTATAATATGCTGAACAGCATTACCAAGCGCAATCTCAATGGCAACGGCATATTTTTCGTCAACATCGATTATTTTTGAAACAACACCGTGTATACCGTCAAATTTTTTATTTACAATTTCTTTAACACCCCTGAAATAACCCTCGTAGCCTTTTTCCAAATCTTCAAGTGCATTTTTTCTGGATTGCTTTTCGTTAAACTCAGATGCAACGGCATTTAATTTTTCTTTTGTTTTGGTGAGTATATCGGTAATTTCAAAATACTCTTTTTTTAGTTTTTCCAGTTCTTTTATCTGCTTATCTTTTGCAACGTTGTTTCCTTCAAGTTTTTTATTAAGTTCTTCAATAGCCTTTATTTCTGCATCTTTGAGTGCAAGTTTTTCCTCCTGTTCAGTTTTAATACCGGCTTTGCGCTCGTCGAAATTCTTATACAGCATTTCCATACTGTTTTTCTGCGCACGCAGTTCGGAAATCTCGCTCAAATTATCTGTAATAACACCTTTTTTGCCCTCTATTTCTTTATGGCTTGTTTTAATCTGTTCATCAAGATTGGCACCGTCTGCCTCTATAGCAGCAATTTTTTCGGACAATGCTTTTGCTTCTGTACGTCTGGTTTCAAGTGCATCTGTCTGATTTTTTATTTCTGCTTCAGTCGCGGTAATTTTTTCGTTTAAAATAGTGATTTCTTCGTTTATTCTGGTTATGTTGGCATCGTTGTTGGCAATATTATTGTTAAGTATTTCTATGCGGTTTTTAGCGCCGCTGCTGTCACGTTCAAGTTGGAACATCTGCTCAGTTAAAGCGTTTATCTGCTCCATCAATGCAGAAAGTTGCGCTTCTGCTTTTTCAGCATCAGCGTCCATCTTTGCAGACTTTGCACGCTCATCATTTAACTGAGCAACAGCGATAGAAAGGTTTTCCTCGCACTTTTTGATATTATCCCTTGCACGGTCAATATTGTTTATTGCAATGTTGACATCTAATCCCTTTAAACTTTCACGCAAATCGAGATATGTACGCGCTTTTCTGCTCTGCTCCTCTAACGGACCAACCTGTTCTTCTAAAGCAACAATCATATCTTTAATGCGTAAAAGATTGTCCTCTGTCTGTTCAAGTTTGCGTTCTGCCTCTAATTTTTTATACTTATACTTGCTTATGCCTGCCGCTTCTTCAAAAATACGGCGGCGGTCTTCCGACTTAGACGAAAGTATTTCGTCAATCTTACCCTGGCCTATCATAGAATACCCGTCACGGCCAAGACCTGTATCCATAAAAAGTTCGTGAATATCTTTTAATCGGCATGGTGCGTTGTTTATAAGATATTCACTCTCGCCACTGCGGTGAACACGGCGGGTAACCTTAACCTCGGAAGTGTCAATGTTAAGGTCTTTAGCAGAATTATCAAGCGTGATAGTAACAGACGCAAACCCCAAAGGCTTACGTTTCTGAGTACCTGCAAAAATTACGTCCTGCATATTGGAACCGCGAAGCGTTTTGGCACTCTGTTCACCAAGCACCCAACGCACCGCATCGGACACATTACTCTTGCCGCTTCCGTTAGGGCCGACAATAGCGGTAATGCCTGAGCCAAACTCCAAATCTATTTTATCTGCAAAGGATTTAAACCCCTGTACATTTATACCTTTTAAGTACATTTATATACTCCCTTTAAGTAAATATCTAACCTTATAAATCATATCACAATTTTTAATTATTTTCAACCGTTTCAACTATTTTTAAATCAATACCATACTTATCTTTAAAATACTTTATGTTAGACCGCTTATGCCCTACTGCTTTGGAGGTTTCTCCTTTCGGCACGTAATAAGTTAATGTACCATCAACTGTATCAGTATTAACGCATTTTTCTATACGGCGTCTGTAGACCTCGGCACGGACAAGTTCTCCCATAGCGCTGTGATAGGGGCCGATAACCGTCTGCTCGTTTATATTGTCTGTTGTCTGCAAGCCAATGCGTATAACCTCAATTCCGGCATCTTCAAACATTTCTGTAATCTCTGCCGCAAGGTCAACTGCGTATTCTTTTGTAATCGGTGTGTATGTGCCCGATTTATACATGTCGTAAAGCGCGGTATCTTCAACAACCAATGTAGGATAAATTCTTACACATTCAGGCGAAAGGGATATAATATCTTTTGCCGTTTGTATGGATTTTTCCCTTGTATCGGCAGGGAGCCCCAACATCATCTGCAGTCCCAACGAAATACCATGCTTTTTAATAAGTTCTGATGCTTTGAACACTTCTTCTCTGCCGTGACCTCTTCCCGATTTTAAAAGCACTTCGCTATCAGTTGACTGCACACCGAGTTCTATAGTTTTCATTCCGTATTTTTTGGCATTTTCAAGGATTGCATCGTCTATGCAGTCGGGCCGTGTGGAACAGCGAAGGCTATCTACTTTACCCTTCTCAATATATTCATAA
>JAZSBW010000048.1:0-3959 GCA_045602585.1 Clostridia bacterium | reverse complement strand
TAGTTCATCCGTTCCCACCGTTGTATGATGCTAATTCAAAAGTGCTTATTCTTGGTAGTTTTCCGTCTGTAAAGTCGCGTGAGCAAATGTTTTTTTACGGGCATAAGCAAAACCGTTTCTGGAAAGTGATTTCTGCCGTGTTTGAAAGCACAGAACCGTGCACTATCGAAGATAAAAGGTCATTTTTAATTGAACATAGAATTGCTTTGTGGGATGTTATAGCGTCTTGCGAGATAACAGGCAGTTCCGACAGTTCAATTAAAAATGTTACTGCAAATGATATTACTGAAATATTAAATTCGGCAGATATTAAAGCGATATTCGTTAACGGGAAAACAGCGGAGAAATATTTTAATAAATACACCAAACAAACAATTTGCCAAGATGCAATCTGCTTGCCGTCTACATCTCCTGCAAATGCTGCGTGGTCTTTAGAAAAACTTATAGAAGCATGGCAAGTTGTTGCGAATGTAATTAACATATAAATTTATCAGGGGGAATATTGTATGAAAAGTAAAGATATTAATAAAGAAAAGGCATTTTCTGCGTTGGGGATAATCTCAGGTATTATTTCAATAATTTTTTCAATTATAGTGTTCTGTATGGATAACGGAAGTTGGGAAAATTCATTGCAGTACGGTGGAGATGCTTACACGGGTATACAGAATGCTGCAGCACAGACTGCCAATAACATTCAGGCACTTTGTGATATTTTCAAGATTGCTTTTGGTGCGGTACTTTTAGTGGGCGGAATTGTGTTGATTTGTGTTTTCGGTCTTAAAATGGTAAAGTTAAGTGAAGAAAAAGAAAACGATACAGAAAATATAGAGATTAAAATGAATGACCTGTTAGAAGCACCTGCGGAAGAAACTGTTATTACAGAAGAATTTTTTGAAACAGAGCAAATTCCTGTGCCCGAAGAAGATAATTATACTGAATAAAAACCTAAAGCCACACTTTATGTGTGGCTTTAAAACTGTTTATATTATGCGTTTTCAAAAATCAACCTTTTTCTTGCAATTGGATTGGTTTAATGATATAATTATAATGGTTAATTTTGTAGAAACTGGGTGCACTTATATGAATTCTCCAATTAAATTGCTGGTTATCAGCGATACACATAAAAATATATCTGACGCGATTGATATTATAAGCCGCAGAAAACCCGACTATGTATTGCATTTAGGTGATTTGGCAGATGATGCCGATGATATTAAACATATATTTCCTGATGTTGATGTTATAGGCGTTTGCGGAAATTGTGACTGGGCATCTTTTACAAATTCTCCTGCAGAGCGTATGCTTGATATTGACGGTGTTAAATTGCTTATGTGTCACGGTCACATTTATAATGTTAAAAACGGTATTTCTGCCTATGTTGAGTATGCTAGAGGAAAGGGCGCTGATGTGGCACTTTTCGGTCATACGCATAAACCTTTGCTCGATAATATAGGCGATATTATAATTATGAATCCCGGAACGGTCAGCACTTATGGTTGGCTTGAGATAATAAATGGAAAAGTTGATGCACGTATGTGCTGTGCAGAGGAATGATTATGGCTGATTTTGGCAAAAATATTTTATATTTTGATAACGTGACATCTACATTTGATGAACTTGATAAATTGCCTCCTGAAAACGGGCTTACTGTTGTGGCAGACCGCCAGACGGGGGGAATAGGGCGTAACGGACGTGCATGGGTGTCGGATATAGGAGGTGCGTATTTTTCGTTTTATATTCTTCCCAAAGGCGATACGCAAAGTATACCATTCATTGCAATTGTATGTGCGTTGGCTGCGTATAACACAGTCAGCCGTTATGCACCTTGTGCGATAAAATGGCCTAACGATATTGTGGTTGACGGAAAAAAGGTATGCGGTATACTTACAAAATCTGCTTTTTACGGTGATGATTCCGTTTATGTTATGGCTGGCATCGGTATAAATGCAAATAATACAGATTTCGGTGAACTTGATTACAGAGCAACCTCACTCAAATTGATTACGGGTAAAGATTTTGACCGCAATAAACTTGTAGAAGAGTTTTTTGTAGAGTTCAATAAAATATATTTAAACTTATCCAATGAAGAGGTAATAAGCCGTTATAAGGAATCATGTATTACGCTCGGCAATTATGTTGCGGTTCATTATAATACAGACGGAACTGTGTTTGAAGGCAAGTGCGTTGATGTGCGTATCGACGGCTCTTTGGATATTGAAACGGAAAACGAAATTATAAACGTGAATGCAGGCGAGGTTTCTGTTCGCGGAGTATATGGATATGTGTAGGTGAAAATGATATGTATAAAGAAACTAACAGTAAAAATACAGGCGGGTTCAAAATAATAATTGTATTCGTTTTGCTTGTTGCGGCTTTGCGTATTGTACTTAGTATTTTGCCTGTTTTTCAAATTCTGAAAGATATTGCGTATATGGCTGTGCTTGTTGCATTTGTGTATATACTTATTAAAAGATTTATGTGTTCGTATGAGTACGAATTAACCGATGATGTGATAATCATTTCAACTCAACTCGGTGGTAGAGAAAGAGCACGAACTGAGATTGAATATAGTACTATAGAGTTGTTTCTTCCCGTTAATGATGAAAAAATAAAGTCGTGCAATGCAAGAACATTGACATTGTGCACACAGACAGATAATAAATATGCAATTGTTTTCGATACTGCAGACGGTAAGGTGAAAGTTGTTGTTGCACCGTCTGACAAACTTATATCACTTATAGAAAATAAAATATATTCCGCTGCTCAAGGAGGAGTAAAAAATTGATTACTACAGTTAAAGACCAGAAAAAGTACGAAGAATTTATCTCAAAGCATTACAAATCTCATTTTATGCAGACACCTATGTGGGCAGATGTTAAAGATAACTGGAAAAATGAGGTTGTCGTAAGCGAGGACGAAAACGGAAACATCAAAGGAACGCTCAGTATTTTAATCCGCAAAGTGCCTTTCTTTAAAAGTACGCTTATGTATGCTCCGCGCGGTCCCGTGTGCGATATTGACGATGAGGAAACCATGCGCGAACTTATAGAAGGGGCGAAACAAAAAGCAAAAGAATATAAAAGTTATGTTCTTAAAATTGACCCTGATGTAGAGATTGAAAACGAAAAATTTGTTGCGATGGCTAAAAAAATGGGTTTCAAATTCAAAAACGCATCTAAAAATTTTGAGGGTATTCAACCGAGATTCGTATTCCGTCTTGATGTAAAGGATAAAACCGAGGAAGAACTTATGGATATATTCCATACAAAAACAAGGTATAATATACGCCTTGCAGTCCGTAAAGGTGTAGAGGTTACAATCGGCACAAGGGAAGATCTTAAAACTTTCCACGAAATTATGGTTGTTACCGGAACTCGTGACGAGTTTGTTGTGCGTACATTAGAGTATTTTGAAAAGATGTATGACTGTATGGCGCCTGAAAATTTACGTCTGTACCTTGCACATTACGACGGCAAAGTGGTTGCTGGAACGCTTGCTATTCTTTACGGCAATAAAGTATGGTATCTATACGGGGCAAGTTCAAATGAATACAGAAATGTTATGCCCAACTATCTGCTCCAACTTGAAATGATTAAGTGGGCACTTGAAAATAATTGTGACATATACGATTTCAGAGGCATCTCAGGCGATATTGACGAAAGCAACCCTCTTTACGGTCTTTACAGATTTAAAAAAGGATTTAACGGAAAGTTTACAGAGTTTGTTGGCGAGATGGACTATGTATTTTCGCCCTTTATGTATTTTATGGTTGAACATGGAGAAAAGATTTATCGTGAACTTCGTAAGAAAATCTACCTTTTGAAAGGTCAGAAATAATATGAAACAGTATGTGATAAATAAAGACGATTTAATTCATAATATCGGCATTATAAAAGATATTGCAGATAAATCAAAGGTTATAGCCGTTTTAAAAGGCGGCGGTTACGGACTTGGAATTA
>JAZSBW010000047.1:0-11305 GCA_045602585.1 Clostridia bacterium | reverse complement strand
GTGATATAATATGTAAAATGGAATTTATTTGACGCTATACGGAGGTAATACAATGGGGTTAAAATACAAAAGAGTTTTACTTAAGGTAAGCGGCGAGGCTCTTGCCGGCGGTAAAGGATTTGGTCTTTGCGAAGAAACTATTGGTAAGATAACAGATACAATAAAAGATTGTGTAGACGAAGGCGTGGAAATGGCAATCGTTGTTGGCGGCGGTAACTTTTGGAGAGGAAGAACCGGTGAAAACATGGACAGAACGAGGGCAGACCATATGGGGATGTTAGCAACTGTCATTAATGCATTGGCACTTTGTGATGCATTAGAGCAGAGAGGTGTTCCTACACGTGTTCAGACAGCAATTGAAATGCGTGCTATTGCAGAGCCTTATATTCGCGGTAAAGCAGAACGCCATCTTGAAAAAGGCAGGGTTGTTATTTTTGGATGCGGAACAGGTAACCCGTATTTTTCTACTGATACTACTGCCGCACTCAGAGCAGCGGAAATCGGAGCAGAAATTATTTTGTTGGCTAAAAAGGTTGATGCTGTATATGACAGTGACCCCAATATAAATAAAGATGCAGTTAAATTTGACAGCCTTACATACATAGATGTACTTAACAGAGGACTTGGTGTTATGGACTCTACTGCAACATCGCTTTGTATGGATAATAGTATTCCAATCCGCGTCTTTGGTTTAGATGACCCCAATAATATTAAACGTGCTATTCATGGTGAGGAAATCGGTACTATAGTAAGTAAATAAACTTTATGCGTTTTAAATAGAGAGGAGATATATTATGAGTAAATATGAAGCATTTGAAAGCAAAATGAAAAAATCTATTTCTGTTTTTGAGGCAGATTTGGCAAGTATCCGTGCAGGCCGTGCAAATCCGGCAATTTTAGATAAAGTTACTGTTGAATATTATGGTGTTGATTCACCGCTCACACAAATTGGTACTGTTTCTGTTCCGGATGCCCGCACAATTTTAATTCAGCCTTGGGATGCAAGCATACTTGGCGAGGTTGAAAAAGCAATTTTAAAATCCGATATAGGTATTAATCCAAATAATGACGGAAAATCTATAAGACTAAATTTTCCGCCGCTTACTGAAGCACGCAGAAAAGAACTTTCTAAAACAGTTAAAAAATATGGAGAAGAATGCAAAATCGCTATACGTTCAATAAGACGTGATGCTATTGAAAATTTCAAGGCACAGAAAAAGGCTTCTGAAATTACTGAAGATGACCTTAAAATTGCTGAGGAAGATATCCAGAAATTGACCGACAAATATATTAAATCTATAGATGAAATTACCGCTAAAAAAGAAAAGGAAATTACGGAAGTATAAAATAATCCGAAAGGAATGCATTGAGGTCGGTTCACCGAATGGTGGGCGGACCTCGTGTGCAATGTTGAAGAATATGTTTTTTAAAAAACGAAAAATCACTGAAGAAATTGACATAAATAATTTACCGAAGCACATAGCAATAATAATGGATGGAAATGGCAGATGGGCAAAGAAAAGAGGACTCAGCCGTTCTGCAGGACATAGGGCCGGTGCAAAAACGCTTGAAAAAATTACTCGCTACGCGGGCAATTTGGGTATAAGGCACCTTACTGTATATGCGTTTTCTACTGAAAATTGGAAACGTCCCAAAGACGAAGTTGATGCTTTAATGGTATTGCTTGGTGAATATTTAAGTGATTATAAAAATTTGATTGGCGACGATAATATTTGTATACGTATTTTGGGCACAAAGCAAGGTCTTTCGGATGAAATTCTTGAAAAAATCAGGACTGTTGAAGAAGCAACTGCCAAAAATGACGGATTGACTTTAAATATCGCTCTTAACTATGGAAGCAGGGAAGAGATAACTTCTGCGGTTAAAACTCTTGCTGTGGAAGTGACAAAAGGTAATATCAATATTAATGAAATTAATGAAAACGTAATTGCTTCACATTTGTATACGGCACATTGTCCTGAACCGGATTTAATTATCCGTCCAAGCGGTGAGAGGCGTTTGTCAAATTTCCTTTTGTGGCAGAGTGCATACAGCGAATTCTGGTTTGCTGATATTAACTGGCCTGACTTTAAAACTTCGGATTTAGACAGGGCAATTATTGATTTTCAGCAGCGCAACAGACGTTTTGGAGGTGTATAATTATGCTTAAAGACAGATTGATAGTAGGTGTTATCGGCGCGATTTTAGCAATAGCATTACTGTTGTTTGGAAACGAGTTATTGATTGGTATAATAATATCAGTAATTGCAATTATTGGACTTACAGAAATGTATAATGCGCTTGGTTACTTTAATAAAAATATTCCATTGGCGATTATAGGATACATAGCATCTGTGATACTTCTTGTTATCTGTTGTGCCGGAGATATGTTTTGGGTTACCCCATTTATTTTCTTTTTTGCTATGTCTTTGTTGATTTATATGATTATAAATCATAATAAAACAAGTTATTCAGATGTATCACGATGCTTTTTTACAGTATTTTATGTAATTTTTTTCTTTGTTCACCTTATATTTTTAATAAAACATACAAACGGAAAATTTTTAATATGGATTCCGATTATTATTGCATGGCTTTCTGATACTATGGCATATACATTTGGCCGCATTTTCGGAAAGCATAAACTTATTCCCGAAGTAAGCCCTAAAAAAACTGTTGAAGGTGCAATAGGCGGTGTAGTTGGCGGATTAGTGTTTATGTTAATTTACGGCGCTGTATGTGCTTTTGGATTTGACAGAGAATTAAATTGGATATCTCTGATTATACTGGGGATAACAGGTGCAATACTTTCTCAATTTGGAGACCTTGCAGCGTCGTGGATTAAGCGTGAACAGGGGATAAAAGACTATGGAAATTTACTTCCCGGACACGGTGGTGTTATGGATAGATTTGATTCTGTTCTTGTGGTAGCACCTTTTGTATTTTATTATATTCAAATTTTCCCTGTTATATATTGAGGTACAATATGAAAAATATATCTTTGATTGGTTCCACCGGTTCAATTGGAACTCAAACGTTAGAGGTTATTGAAAATTCTGATAATTTACGCGCAGTGGCTCTTACTGCGAACAGTAATGTTAAACTGCTTGCTGAACAAATACGTAAATTCAAACCTATATTTGCATGCGTGGCAGACAAGAGTAAATATACGGAATTGAAATCTTTAGTTGCTGATTTACCAGTGAAAATTTCATCCGGATATGATGGGTTAATAGAGGCATCAACTCTTAATGAGTGCGATACTGTTTTAACCGCTATTGTCGGTAATGCCGGATTGCAACTTACTGTTGAGGCAATTAAAGAGAAAAAGAACATTGCACTTGCAAATAAAGAAACATTGGTAACTGCCGGCGAACTGATAATGCCTATGTGCAAAAAATATGGTGTCAGTCTGTTGCCGGTTGATAGCGAGCATAGTGCAATTTTTCAATGTCTGAATGGCGAAAACATGACTGAAATTTCCAAAATCTTTCTTACTGCCTCCGGAGGACCGTTTTACGGAAACACGGCTGATGAACTAAAAAGTGTAACAGTAAAAGATGCTTTGAATCATCCAAACTGGTCTATGGGAAGCAAAATAACTATAGATAGTGCCACTTTAATGAATAAAGGCTTGGAAATGATAGAGGCAAAATGGCTTTTTGATATTGAAATTAATAATGTTATTCCCGTTATTCACAGGCAAAGCATTATCCATTCTGCTGTAGAATTTAAAGACGGTTCGGTTATTGCACAGATGGGTATGCCCGATATGAGATTACCCATAAGTTATGCGCTTAATTATCCTAAGAGAGAAAAATCAATTTCCAAGCCAATGAACATATTTGATATTGGTGCACTTACATTTGATAAACCGGATACTGACACTTTCAGATGTTTATCTTTGGCGGTTCGTGCAGCGCAAACTGGTAAAACTGTTCCCGCCGCTATGAATGGTGCTAATGAAGCAGCGGTTGATTTATTTTTAAAAGGAAAAATCGGTTTCTTGCAGATTGCCGATGCGGTTGAAGGTGCTATGGAGAATCACACATCAGAAGATATCAGCATCAATGCAATTTTGAAAGCCGACAGCGAAGCAAGAGAATTTGTTTATTCATTAAATTTTTAAAAGGAGTATTTAAATGGGAACTGCTATATGGACTATAGTTATCTTTTGCACAATAATTGCCATACACGAATTCGGACATTTTTTAACTGCAAAACTTTCGGGGATAACAGTATTTGAGTTTGCCATAGGTATGGGACCTAAAATCTTCAGTTTCGATAAAAACGGAACAAAATATTCGCTTCGTTTGTTTCCTATAGGCGGATTTTGCTCTATGGACGGAGAAAATGGGGAAAGCAAGAATGAGAATGCCTTTTGTAACAAAAGTGCATGGAAACGATTTTTAGTTCTCGTTTCCGGTGCCGGAATGAATGTGTTGTTAGGGATTGTTATATTTGTGTTTATATTTTCTGTTTCACCTGCGCAGCCATCTAATGTTGTTGGCGAAGTAGTTGCAGGAAGTGCTTTTGAAGATGCAGGAATTTTTGTTGGTGACGAGATAATTAAAATGAAAAGCGAGAACTTTTCATCAACAATTAAAACATATAGTGATATAAGTTTTTTTGTATATCAGAATCAGGGCGCTGAGACCGAAGTGACTTTAAAAAGAAACGGAGAAAAAATATCTGTAAATGTAATCCCTAAAGTTGTTGAAGAAGGTGGCACACCGATATACGGTTTTAAGCCTGGGGCCTTTGATAAGACATTTGGCAATGTAATATATCTTGCACTATGCCAGTCTGCATTTGTTGTCAAGGTTGTTCTAATATCATTCTGGCAACTTATTACAGGTACAGTACCATTAACTTCTGTGTCCGGACCTGTTGGGATTATTAGTGAAATTAACACAGCGGCAAAAGTCGGTTTTGAATCTGTATTGAGTCTTGCTGCTCTTATTTCAATTAATCTTGGAGTTGTTAATTTATTTCCTTTGCCTGCACTTGATGGGGGAAGAATTTTATTTTTGATAATAGAAAAAATACGCAAAAAGCCTTTATCAGAAAACCGAGAAGGCATGATACATTTTATCGGATTGGCATTGCTTATGATATTTGCACTGATAGTAACTTTTTCAGATATCACTAAATTATTCGGAGCATAAACTATGGAAAGAACAGATGATTTGGGAAACGGATATAAAATCATTCAAGACACTGACGGGTTTTGTTTTGGCACAGACAGCGTACTGCTGTCTGACTTTGTTGTAGCAAAGTATAATCAAACTGTTGTTGATTTGTGCAGCGGAAACGGAATAATTCCAATATTGTTGTGTGCGAAAACCCGTGCAAAGCACATAATAGGAATTGAAATCCAGAAACAGCCATATCAACTTGCAGTTCGAAACAAAGAATTAAATAATATTTCTGGCAGAGTTGATTTTATAAATGATGATGTTAAAAATGCTCTTGATTATTTCGAACATAACAGCGTTGATGTAATCACTTGTAATCCGCCTTATATGATAAATGGCTCAGGCTTTAAAAATGACGTTGACACTAAAACAATTGCCCGCCACGAGGTGTTGATAACTATTGATGACATAGCAAGAATCTCTTCTAAATTATTGAAATATGGCGGTAAAATTTATATGGTGCATCGCTGTGACAGATTAGCAGATGTTATATGTGCTTTACGAAAATATTCAATTGAGCCAAAGCGTTTGCAGATGATTTATCCGTATGAAAACGCTGCACCTAATTTGTTTTTAATTGAAGGAATGTACGGAGGTAATGCTTCGTTGAAACTTGAAAAATCCATATATGTGCGCAGGGAGGATTAAAATGGAAAAAGGAATTTTATATCTTTGTGCTACACCTATAGGAAATCTTGATGATATTACATACCGTGCTGTTGAGGTGTTGAAGTCAGTTGATTTAATAGCGTGTGAGGATACAAGACATACGTTAAAACTTTTAAACAGGTTGGAAATCAGTAAAAAACTTGTAAGTTATCACGAACACAACAAAGCATCAAAAGGTCCAACGCTTATTGAAGATTTGCTAAGTGGAAAAAATATTGCATTGGTTACAGATGCAGGAACTCCGGCAATTTCTGACCCCGGAGAAGATCTGGTGAAACTGTGTATTGAAAATGATATTAAAATAGTTTCCTTGCCCGGTGCAGTTGCAGGCATAAATGCGCTGATTATTTCAGGTCTTTCAACACGCCGATTTGCTTTTGAGGGGTTTTTGCCGGTTGTAAAAAATGAACGTGAGGAAGCACTTCAAAGAATTTGCTTTGATGAACATACACTTATTTTTTATGAAGCACCGCATAGGTTGAAACGCACTTTAAGTGATTTGTATGAAAAATTAGGCGATAGAAAAATCGCTATAATAAAGGAACTTACTAAAATTCATGAAACAACTATAAGAACGACTTTGGATAAAGCAGTCGATTTATATAATGATGATGAGCCTAAGGGGGAATTTGTTCTTGTGGTGGAAGGTTTTGATAAATCTGCACACTTACTTGCTGAACAGGAAATTGCATTGTCCGTTCCTGTAAAAGAACATGTGGACAGGCTTATTGAAGAAGGATATACCAAAAAGGAAGCAATCAAAAAAGCGGCAGAGGAAAGAGGCATTCCTAAAAGAGAAGTATACAACGAATACGAAAAGTAAATGTCAGAGGGGATATAATTGAAAAACATAAGAAAAGGTCCAATCCTTTATAATGGGATGGTGCGTGGAAGGCGCAAATTTTTGCTAATTAATATAATTATACCTGTACTGTATATTTTGTATATGATGCGTGCTATGCCGGTTATAGTAGGTAAATTACACGGACCGTATGAGTTGGATTATAACAATTTTATCAATAACACAAAAAATATTACTATTGATAAAGAAATTGTTATGAAAAAGAGGGCAGATAAAACTATACCGTCTTATGCTTTTTTTGACACCAGTTATCACGATGGAAACAAATACAGATTCAATGTTAAATTTGATAGTTTTGAAGATGTTGGAGTTAAGTATACTAAAGAAATTCAAGACCCGCAAACAAAAGAGGTAATTGAGTATACTTTGTGTACGGTGTATATGGGCAAAATAGGGGATAATACCATCCCTGTTTTACATCATGGTGATGTAGTTCCTGATACTGATGTTGAACTCACAGGTATTTTTGTTCAACCTGCAGAAGTGATTAAATCTGATATATCGAAACTTACTTCTGACGGAACAACGGTAATAATGAATGAGTTTATGTTTGACAGCCGTAATCTTGAAATGGAAATAGAAAATACGGATGTAGCAGTTATGATACTTGGTTTTGCGTTGTTACTTTTCTTATATATACGTGTTTTACGCTATTATATAAATCCGTATAAGCATCCTACATATAAGCAACTCTATAATTACGGAAATCTTGAGGAAGTAATTAACGATATCGAAGACCAGTTTGAAGCAGATAATGTTTTTATGGAAGATAAAGAACTTATCTCAACAGATTGGATTATGAGAAAAGATACTTTTAAAAACAAAATACTTAGAAATCATCGCACCAGAGGCAGATATTCGTAATAAAAATGGTTATGGAAAATTCCATAACCATTTTTATTATTCAAGTTCAAACTGACCTGTATACAGTTGATAATATTTGCCTTTTAGCCTAAGCAATTCTTCGTGATTTCCTCGCTCTATAATCTTACCACCTTCCAGTACTATAATGCAGTCAGAATTACGTACTGTGGAAAGTCTGTGTGCAATAACAAATACAGTTCTGCCTTCCATCAGTTTATCCATACCTTTTTCGATAAGCGATTCAGTTCTGGTATCGATTGAACTTGTGGCTTCGTCAAGTATAAGCACGGGTGGGTCAGCAACGGCGGTGCGGGCAATGGCTAAAAGTTGTCTTTGCCCCTGACTCAAGTTTGCTCCGTCAGAAGTGAGCATAGTATTGTATTTGTTGGGTAAGTGTTCTATAAACGAATGTGCATTTGCAAATTTTGCTGCAGCAATAACTTCTTCATCTGTGGCATCAAGTTTGCCGTAACGGATATTTTCCATTACTGTTCCTGTAAACAAATGAGTATCCTGCAGCACAACTGCCATAGAACGACGTAAATCATCTTTTTTTATTTTCTGTATATTAATTCCATCATATCTGATTTTTCCGTTTTCAACATCATAAAATCTGTTTATAAGATTTGTAATGGTGGTTTTTCCTGCACCTGTAGAGCCAACAAATGCAATTTTTTGTGAGGGAGTCGCTACTAACGAAACATTTTTTAAAACTTCTTTTTCACCATCATAACTAAAGGTTACATTTTCAAGTTCTACTTTACCTTTAACCGGAACATAAGTGGTAGTGCCGTCGCCGTGCTTGTGTTTCCAAGCCCAACGACCTGTATGTTCTTCTGTTTCCATAAAATCTTCAGTATCCTTTTTTATGTTTACAAGAGTTACATAACCCTCGTCACTTTCTGCTTCTTGATCTATTAAAGCAAATATCCTTTCAGCACCTGCCAGTGCCGCCAAGATCGAATTGAATTGCTGTGATATTTGAGTTATCGGCTGAGAAAATGAACGGGTGTACTGTAAGAAAGACGCTATAGAACCCACGTCCATAACCCCACGTATAACTAACAAAGAGCCTGCTGCTGCAGTAACGGCATAGTTGAAATATGATAGATTACCCATAATAGGCATCATAATTGTTGCGAATATATTTGCAAGTGTAGCAGATTTTCTGAGTTCTTCGTTGATTTCGTTAAATTCGTCTTTAATCTTTTTTTCACGGCAAAAAACTTTTATAACTTTTAGCCCTGTTATCATTTCTTCGGCATAACCGTTTACTTTTCCGACGGCTGCCTGCTGTTTTTTAAAAAACATTGCACTACGTTTTCCAATAAATTTTATTATGAAAAACATTATAATTAACATAACAATAATAAAAATCGTAAGCAAAGGGCTTATTATTAGCATCATAATAAATGTACTTGTAACTGTTACAGCAGAAGAAATGAGATGTGTAAATCCGTTTGACATTGCCACGCGTAAGGTGTCGATGTCGTTAGTATACAAACTCATCATATCTCCGTGCAGATGCGTGTCATAATACTTTATCGGTAAATCCTGCATCTTGTTAAACAAGTCAGTTCTTATGGAAAATAAAGTGTTATTTGTAACTTTTGTCATTATATAACTGTAACTGTAGTTTGAAAGTGCACCAAGTAAATATATTATTGCGGTAAAAATCAATATTTTTATAAAAGGTGTAAATAATTGTAAAGATGGTTTTTGTCCGATTATTGGAATAATATAATCGTTTATAATCGGTTTTAGCATATACGTTCCTGCAACACTTGCAGCAGAACTGATAAGAACAAGAACAGCAACAACAAAAAGCATTATCTTGTTTTCAAACATATAACCAACAACGCGCTTAAAAGCGGATGCCGCATCTTTTGGTTTTGCAAAACTTCTGTTACGCATTGGAGGCATATTCATCAACTCCTTTCTGCTGTGCGTTGTATACGTCACGGTAAATTTCGTTGTTTTCAAGCAGGTATTTATGATTTCCTATATCGGATATCTTGCCATCGTCAATTACAATAATTTTATCTGCTTCACATATTGACGTAATTCTCTGAGCGATAATAATTGTTGTGATGTCTTTTAAGTTTGTGGAAAAAGCATCGCGGATTTTTGAATCGGTTGAAGTGTCAACTGCACTCGTGCTGTCGTCTAATATAATAATTTTCGGTTTTTTAATAAGCGCTCTTGCAATGCAGAGTCTTTGCTTTTGTCCTCCCGATACATTTACTCCGCCCTGACCTAAAATAGTATCAAATCCGTCGGGAAAAGACATTATAAAATCGTATGCCTGGGCGTCTTTGCATGCTTTAATAATGTCTTCATCAGTAGCGTTTTCGTTACCCCATTTAAGATTATCTTTTATAGTTCCTGAAAACAGAACATTTTTTTGAAGAACCATAGAAACGGCATTCCTTAAGTTATCCAGTTTGTATTCACGAACATCTTTGCCTCCAACAAAAACAGTACCTGCGGTAGTATCATATAAACGAGGAATAAGTTGTACAAGTGTAGTTTTGGCAGAACCTGTTCCGCCAAGTATGCCAATAGTTTCGCCGGATTTAATAGAAAAATTGATATTGTTGAGTGTATCTTTCTCACTGTTCTCATCATATTTGAAGCATACATTCTCAAATGAGATATCACCGTTGATTACAGTTGTTTCTTCAGATGCATTGTCATCTGAAATGTCACATTCTTCCGATAACACTTCATTAATTCTATTGATAGATGCTTTAGAAGTGGTAAGCATTATGAAAGCCATTGAAATCATCATCAACGACATAAGTATTTGAGTTACATATGATACAAATCCTATGAGTTCACCCGTCTGCATATCACCGACTACTATCATATTTCCACCAAACCAAAGTATGGCAATAATACAACTGTACATTGTAAGTTGCATCAGCGGGTTGGAAAGTATAGTGATTTTTTCTGCTGCTATGGAGGTGTCTCTCAATCCTTCGTTAGCAACTTTAAATTTAAGTTTTTCGTATTTATCACGGACAAATGCTTTTACCACACGTATAGCGGTAAGGTTTTCCTGAATAGTTGAATTGATAGTATCATACTTTTTCATCATTATACTAAATTTCGGGAATGCCGAAATAGCAATAAAAATCATTCCTATTGCCAATATAGGTATAGCGGTAAGAAATACAAATACAAGGCTGGAATTTATGGTAAACGCCATATAAGTAGCACTGACAAGCATAATGGGTGAACGCACCATCATACGTATAATCATCATGTATGCGTGTTGGGTATTATTTACATCGGTTGTTATTCTTGTAATAAGTGAAGCAGTGGAGAATTTATCGACATTACTGAAAGAAAAACTTTGTAATTTGTTAAAAATTCCTTTTCTGAGTTCTGCTCCAAAACCCATGGGGGCAATTGAGGAGCATATTGCTGAAATTCCGCCAAACAGTAATGATGCCAAAGCCATTAGCACCATCATTCCTCCGGTTTTCAAAATAAACGAGATATCAGAATTTTTAATTCCTATATCTACTATTTCTGACATTAACTTAGGTATTTGAATTTCAAGCAGTACCTCTAATGCAATAGTTAACGGACCTAAAATAGCAAATATGGCATGTTTTTTTGCATATGGTGCAATCTTTTTAAGCATATATCAAGACGCCACCTTTCTAAGTGATATAAACATTTAAGTGAAGTCGGAGGCCAAGCG
>JAZSBW010000046.1:0-8622 GCA_045602585.1 Clostridia bacterium | reverse complement strand
TTTCTGAGGCTGACGGAAAATACCAGATAGATGAAAACGAGTGCATCGAATGCGGTGCTTGCGCAGGCGTTTGCCCCGTTAGTGCTCCTAACGCACAGTAATTTAATCTGCCAAATCGGACTAACTGATTTTTAGTTCTGTTTGAATTTTTTCCAATGTAGGAAGGAGCAGGCTTTATATAAAAGCCTGCTCCTTTTTACGTTATCTGTCCAGTAAATCGTCAAGCATACCGCCGATTGCCTTAAACATATTTTCTTTGGTCTTGTTCATTCTTTTATGGCATTTGTCGTTGATGGGGTCAACCAACATACCGAAAGTTGCTCCCATTACGGCACCTACTATAAGACCTGTGGTAAATCCTCTGCTGCTCATCTGTATTCCCCTCTCTGAAGTAGTTTAAATCGCCCACTCCACTAATATTGTATCCTCACCGATACGTTTTATACACGACCAGGGAATAACGATGCCATCACACTTACCAAAAATTTTGAATTTTTCTTTTCCGGGAACTACAATTGATGAGATTTCGCCCGTGTTTGCGTTGATTTCCATATCAAACACATAGCCCAGACATTCTCCGTCTAAAATATTTATTACTTCTTTACATTTAAAATCTGATGCACGAAACATATATATCACCCCGTTATGATAGATATGTTTTTTTGTTTTTATTTATGTCTTTATTTGTTCAAATCTTCACTTAAGAAATATCCTCTGTCGTGGTGACACACAGGACACGCTTTAGGTGCAGCAGGACCGTAATGAATATGTCCGCAATTTGTGCATAACCATGCGGTTTGTTCGCTACGTTCAAACAAAGTGTTGTTTTCCAGCCTTGTAAGGTAGTCGGAAAACTTATCTGCATGGTTTTTTTCAATTTTTGATATAAGTTCAAACGAAGATGCTACAACGGGAAAACCTTCGTTTTTAGCAATTTCTGCAAAGTTTTTGTATATATCTTCGTATTCCTCCAGTTCGTTATGAACTGCCGCTTTAAGGTAGTCTTTAGTGGCAGAATAATTGTTTACAGGATACGATGCGCTTATATCGAAATGCGTGTCGTTTACCTCTTTTAAATGGTCGTAAAATACAGTTGCGTGCGCCTGCTCCTGACATGCAATATAATTAAAAAGACTTTCAACTATAATAAGATTTTCTTTTTTTGCCTGTTCTGCCGCCATATTATAGCGATTGCGCGCCTGACTTTCTCCGGCAAAGGCTCTCATAAGATTAATTTTTGTTTCGCTGTTTGCAAAATCCATAATAAATTTCTCCTTTAAATATATTTTTTAACTTGCTTTAATGCTGTTTTTTCAAGGCGCGATACCTGCGCCTGCGATATGCCTATCTCCTGTGCGACTTCCATTTGCGTTCGCCCTTTGAAAAATCGCAAATTCAATATGTGCTTTTCGCGCGAGCCAAGTTTTTTCATTGCTTCTTTTAAAGATATTTTCTCAAGCCAGTTTTCGTCAATGCTTTTTTCGTCACTGACTTGGTCTATTACAAATATGGCATCTCCGCCATCGTTGTAAATTGGCTCGTAAAGTGACATGGGGTCCTGAATGGCGTCAAGTGCCTGAACAACATCTTCCTTTTCAATCCCCAGCACTTTGGCTATTTCTTCAACTGTAGGATCTTTCTCGGTTTTATTCATCAGTTCTTCACGCGCTTTTAATGCTTTATAAGCAATGTCCCTTAAAGAACGGCTTACCCGTATAGAATTATTATCTCTTAAATACCTGCGCACCTCTCCGATAATCATCGGCACAGCATAGGTTGAGAATTTTACGTTATACGACGAGTCGAAATTATCAATTGATTTCATAAGTCCTATGCACCCGACCTGAAAAAGGTCATCCATATTCTCGCCCCGACCTGAAAAGCGCTGAATAACCGAAAGCACTAAACGCAGATTGCCGTTTATAAATTCCTCACGGGCGCTTCTGTCACCGTTTTTAATCCTTTCAAAGAGTGCATCTTTTTCTTCGTGCGTCAGTACGGGCAGTTTGGCTGTATTTACGCCGCAGATTTCTACTTTATTAATCATAAAAAAACCTCCCGCGAAAATTAATGGTTTTGTAAATTCTACAATTCCATTATTCCACCGGGAGGTAATTTTATGCTATTTTGGGTTGGAAAATTTTGTATTTTATTTCGTGCTTCTTCTGCGCAATTCCTTAAAAACGCCTATAATCCGCACAGGTAATTGTTCTATCTCGTCATTGGTGTAGAAAAGAGTGTCATAATTAGGATTTAAAGGCTTTAGCATTATTCCGTTTTTCTGGCGCACCACTCTTTTAAACGTAGCATCTCCGCCGTTTATCATAACTGCACAGTCTTCGTTGGTGTTACAGGTTTCCTGTTGTTTTAATATAACCACATCACCGCTATGATACTCAGGATACATACTGTTTCCTTTTAATTTAAGTGCAAAGTACTTCTCTCCGCCGGCGCAGTATGAGGACGGGATTTCTTCATAATCCAGAATGTCTTCAACCGCTTCTATAGGCACACCTGCAGGAATTAAACCAAGTACGGGAATTTTTACAAACGCTTCCGTCGCAGACGCAACACTTTCAAGTTCTGTCCAGCCCATAAGGTAGCCGGGCGAACATTTTAAAACCTTTGCAAGTTTTAATATAGTGTCTTTTTTAATATTTTGTATTTCACCGCTTTCATAACGCTGGATAGTAGCATCACGAAGACCCACCATAGCAGCAAGTTCTGCCAGAGTGTAGCCTAATTCTTTACGTCTTTTCTTTATAGGGGACACATTATCACCTCTTAAAAATTTACAGGTTATCAACTATACTCTAACACACAATTACGCCAAATGCAAGAAAAATTTTCACAAATTAAAAAAAATTACGTAAAAAGTATTGACTTTTGCGTTTCAAATATGCTAATATGCACTTACGTAAAACGTAATATTAAAATTGTTTTATTTTCGTTTTACGTAAGTTTTTCTTTATCCAATTTCTTTTGACTTTGATAAACAGCAAATTGTGAGTCGACATATTTATAGCTATAAATAAAGCGCAAACGCGCAAAACGGAGGACAGCCGATGAAGGACAGAGAATTAACACCCGACACCAAATGGATTATCTGTATGTGGGATATTAAAGGAGATTCCCCTGAGGATACTGCAAAATTTTTAAAGCGCAGCCTTGCTCAGGTAACTGAAATCATTGCCGAAAGCAAAGCAGACGGCTACTATGATATGGTGCGCCGTCATATAGAGCAATTTGAAATTGTAAATGCACGACGTGCTATTGAGAATTTTGCATGTGTTCTAAAGGGGCAGCAAGGAGTGATTGAGTATGAGCAATGATGAGATAATCGAAAAAATTATTGAAGAACTTAAAAAGATTGCTTTTACCGATTTCACCGAAACTGCCAGAATTCTCGACACCGAGGAAAATGCAGATTTTATACGCAAACTTGCACAGTTTGAAAATTACTTTCCTTCCATATCGCAGATAAAAGCAGTTAAAGACGGCATAGAGATAAAGTTTTACGACAAACTCAAGGCACTCGAATTGCTGGGCAAATATGTTAAGCAGCAAGTGTGCGATGATGCCTCGGGCGATTTCGATAACCTTATCTCTATCCTCCAGAATAAAGCGGCAACCATATGGAAAGGCGGTGATACAGATTGAATTTACACAGTTTTCAAACAAGCAGGAAAAGGTTCTGAGTTGGTGGACAGATACTTCGCCATGCAAAGATGCAGACGGCATTATAGCCGACGGCGCCGTACGAAGCGGAAAAACATTGTGTATGTCGCTTTCGTTTGTGTTGTGGGCAATGCATAAATTTAACAATACTAACTTTGCAATGTGCGGAAAAACCGTAAATTCTTTAAAACGCAACGTAATCTACCCTCTGCTGCCGATACTTAAAAGTCGCGGATTTACTATCCACGAAAAAATGACCGAGGGGCTTTTCCTGATATCATCGCCAAACCACACAAACAGTTTTTATATGTTTGGCGGCGGCGATGAGGCAAGCCGCGAAAAAATTCAGGGCATAACCTTAGGCGGAGTGCTTTTTGATGAAGCGGCTCTTTTGGCAGAAAGTTTTGTTAATCAGGCTGTCGCAAGGTGTTCTGTAAGCGGTTCTAAATTCTGGTTTAACTGCAACCCCGAAGGACCTAACCACTGGTTTAAGAAAAACTGGATTGACGCGGACAAAAATCTTGTTTATCTGCATTTTACGATGGACGATAACCTGTCACTTTCAAAAAATGTAAAAAACCGATACAAACGAATGTATTCAGGTGTATTTTTTAACCGTTTTATCTTAGGGCAATGGGTTGCGGCAGACGGAATTATATACGATATGTTCGGCGATGATAATCTGTATACAGAGTCGGGGCAAGTTTACGAAAAGTATTTTGTATCCATAGACTACGGAACGCAAAACCCATGTGTTTTTATTCTGTGGGGGTTGTGCGGCGGAAGATGGTACGCAATTAAAGAATATTACTATTGCGGAAGAGAAAGCGGTGTGCAAAAGACCGATGCCATGTACGCAGATGATCTGCAGGAGTTTTTGTGCGACATAAATCCTGTAGCAGTAATTGTAGACCCGTCTGCAGCCTCGTTTATAGCAGAGATTAAGTTGCGCGGGTTAAGGGTTAAAAAAGCGCGCAACGATGTAGTTGACGGCATAAGGCTTGTAGGTACTATGCTCTCTAAAAAAGAAATTTTCTTTTCAGATGCTCTTACAAATACACTCGCAGAGTTTTCTATGTATGTTTGGGATACTTCTGCAATAGACAAAGGAGAAGACAAACCGCTTAAAGAAAACGACCACGCAATGGACGCAGTACGTTACTTCTGCTCTACCGTTGCCGCAAAACCTCTGCGTGAGAACAAATCAAGATAATATCCAAACAAAAGGAGTGTTAATTTGAACAATTTATCGTACCCACTTCAAAAAACCGTTATGTCCGAAATAAACGGCATATTTGCTCAGAATGTTCTGGCTGATTTGTCGGAAATTCTGCGCTTATATTCTTACTATGACGGAAGCGGTCAACTTTGGCAAACAGATAACAATTTAGACTATACGCCAACACGTATGGTTACAAACTTTATTAAAAAAATAATCAAAAAAGAGGCGCGCTTTATGTTTTCGCGCACACCGGAAATATATATTGAAAGTCCATCTGCACCTGATGCCGCCGCAGAGATTCAGCAATATATACGAAACATTCTCACCTCTAACGAGTTTGCGAAAAAACTTACAATGGCTGGCAGAGATTGCTTTATTGGCAGACGAGTTGCTCTTAAACTGTGGTGCGGAGCAAATGGTGTGGAAATAATGTTCCGTCCGTCTTTTGAATTTATTTATGACACCGAATTTGACGAATCTGACAGTTTAAAGAAAATAGTTTTTTTCTATGGTCTTAACAACGAAAAGGACAAAAAAGACCAGCGTTTCTGGAAACAGAAATTTGAACTGGTCGGCGGCAGATGTTACGTAACAGAAACCATCTACGACGGTTACGGAAATATAAAGGAGAACATTCACGATTTTGAAAACACAGGTCTTGACTTTATACCTGCGTATATTATTGTAAACGACCCTTTAACAGGCGATTTAAAAGGCGAAAGCGATGTTGCCGAACTTATTTCCAATCAGAACAGATACAACCGTTTAAAAAGCGACGACGCAGACACGCTGATGTTCCACATGTTCCCCGTAACGGTTGCCAAAAATGCCAGCGGTGAATGTCTTGACAATATGCGCATTGCGCCGAATGCAATTATAGATTTACAAACTGACCAAGCGGCTGACTGCGATGCCGACATTACAAAACTTGAAAGCGGCTTTGCATACTCGGAAGCGTACGAAAACAGTATAAATCGTGTTAAAAGCGATATGTACGATTTGCTTGACGTACCATACATAACAACAGAACAGTTAAGCGGTGTTATCCAAAGCGGAAAATCTATGAAAGCGCTTTACTGGGAACTTATCTGCAAGTGCGAGGAGCGCTGGTGCACGTGGGACAGTGCCTTAAAATGGCTGGTAGATGCCATACTTAAAATCAACGACGTATACGGCTACAAAAAGTTGCCTAAAGCAGACTTTACAGTCAGAATTGAGCATCTTTATCCCATAATGGAAGACGAAGAGGCTGAACGTCAAACCGACCTTAACGAAGTAACATCAGGTGTAAGAAGCAAGAAAAACTACATAGAAAAATGGAATGTATCCACAGACGGCGACGCTGAACTACAGACAATCGCCAAAGAAAACAATTCTATAAACTAAAAAATACCGCCTGAGTCGGCGGATAACAAATAGACGGCGCAAAAGGCAGGACTTGCTGCAAAAAAAGGATATGTGCATATAAGAAAGGGAGAATATGATTGAATTTTTAAAACAGACCTTCGGCGATGCCGTAACAGATGAGATTATAGCAAACTTCAAATCCGAACTGGGGAAAAAATTCGTAGCAAAAGCAGACTACAACACAAAGCGTGATGAGCTTAAAAATATGCAGACGGAATTTGAAGAATTTAAAATACAGACAGAGAGTGTTCAGGCACGTGCCGACGAGGCAGACAGGTTAAACGAACAACTTTCTGCGCTGCAAATTAAATATGACGAACACGTATCAGTTTTAAACGGCAAACTGGAGCAGGTAAAGTTAGAAAATGATATAAGTGCACTTATAAGGAAAAGTGGCGGCAAAAACGAAAAAGCCGTACGTGCGCTGCTTAATTTAAATGATGACAATCCTATGGAAAACGCAGCACAGCAGTTGGATTTACTTAAATCGAGCGACCCATATCTTTTCGATATGCCCACTCCCACCGGCACAAAGGGGAATTTCCCCCGCAATGATGCCGTACAAACGGACACGCTGACCTACTCTCAGATGATGCAGTTGGAGGCTAACAAAAACAATTTTTAGGGGGATTTTTTAAATGTCTAATTTTAATGCAAAAGTATTTAACGGTGAGGTTTTCGGCAAATACGTAAACCAGATACCCAATCTTAAACGAAACGAACTTGTACACTCAGGTGCTCTCCGCCCCAGAGCAGAACTCAAAGATATGTTCTCTGAACAGAGCGGCGGTTTTTACGGAACAGTACCTATGTTTGCAACCATCGGTGGCGATGCCCTCAACTATGATGGCTCAACCGACATTACAGCAAACGAAACTAACACATTCTCTCAGAGTATGGTAGTTGTAGGCAGAGCAAAAGCGTGGGTTGAAAACGATTTTTCAGCAGACGTAGCAGGTGCCGATTTTATGGACAATGTTGCTGTTCAGGTAGCAGAGTACTGGGACGAGGTTGACCAAAAAACTATTCTTGCCATCTTAAAAGGTATATTTGCAATGACAGGCGCAGAAAACGATAAATTCGTAGCCGGTCATACTCTGGACATCACCGCCGAAGCAGGCGATGGTGCTAAAGTTGAAGCAACTACTCTCAACACCGCTATCCAGAAAGCGTGCGGCGACAATAAAGACAAATTTTCGCTTGTGTTTATGCACTCTGCCGTTGCTACAAACCTTGAAAATTTAAATCTTATTGACAGACTTAAATACACCGACGAAAACGGTATTCAGCGTGACCTTACACTCGGCACATGGTGCGGCAGAACTGTGTTTATTGACGACACTATGCCCGCAGTTGAAGGCGATGACGGCGAGGTTTGCTACACCACATACATACTTGGCGACGGTGCGTTTGACTACGTAGATGTAGGTGCGTCCGTCCCCTATGCTATGGACAGAGATGAAGCCAAAAACGGCGGCAGAACAACACTTTATTCCAGACAGAGAAAGATTTTTGCCCCCTACGGCATTAACTTTACTAAAGCCGCAATGGCAACACTTTCACCCACAGAGGCAGAACTTGAATCTGCCGAGAACTGGGAGATTGTTAAAAACGCAGACGGCACAGCCGCACTTGACCACAAGGTTATCCCCATTGCACGCATTATCAGCAGAGGCTGATAATACCACAGAGGGGGTAGAGCAAATTGCTTAAAACGTTAAAAGCAAATATCCGTGAGGGCGACTATCCGTTTTTTACGGACGAAGAACTCGAAAGAATTTTTGAAGAATGCGGCAGAGATATTAATAAGGCTACCTACAGGGCGCTTATTATAAAGGCAGAAAGCGACAGTTTAAAACTTTCTGATATGACGATGGAATCGTCAAGAGCGTACTGGTTATCTCTTGCCGCCATGTACCGAAAAAATCGCACCGGAATAATAAAAAGGGGCGATGCGGTATGAAAAGAGCAACAAAATCAAGAATAAAACGCATTTTAGAAAAGCATTGCGTTTTTAAGACGGCAGAGTTTTTAAGATGTTCTTACGACAAGTTTGGTGATAGCAATGGCAAAGAAAAATATGCAGAACATAACATATATTTTTCGCAGTTGTTACACAGATACAATCCGTACATCGACCTGCGCACAGATGACGACAATTCCGTTCACCGCAGGCGAACACCTATGGCGATACTTCCATATGACGAGCCGATTGAAATATGCGAAGGCGACATCATATTAACTGACGGCAAAGAGTATTTAATAACCTTTTTTGAAGATATCAAAGGATATTATTATTTGATGTCGTTATCACC
>JAZSBW010000045.1:0-2511 GCA_045602585.1 Clostridia bacterium | reverse complement strand
CACAGGATGGCCACGAAATAAGAAAATGTGCAACTGAAAATAACGTAAGTGTATTTACTAACCTTGATACTGTTTCTGTATTGCTTGATGTTTTAGAAGAAATTACAATCTGCATATCAACCATTGATGCATAAGGAGTTTAAAATGTCGATTGAAAAAAATTATATACAGGAGTTTTTTACTGTAGATAAAAATGAAAATATTGCCGATGGCGTTTATGAAATGCGCCTTTTGGGCAACACTTCCGCTATTACTAAATCGGGACAGTTTGTAAACATTAAGGTGGACGGATTTTATCTTCGCAGACCCATTTCTGTTTGCGATTATGATGAAAACGGAATAACGCTTATATACAAAGTTGTAGGTAATGGAACTGAAGTAATGAGTAAAATTGAAAAAGGTACAGTCCTTGATTTACTCGTTGGCTTGGGTAATGGTTTCGACACTTCCAAAAGTGGTGACATACCGCTTTTGATAGGCGGTGGTATGGGCGTAGCACCAATGTATAACCTTTGTAAAAAACTTATCGAAGAAGGCAAAAAACCAATTGTAGTTAACGGTTTTAACAGCGATAAAGATGTTTACTATGAAAATGAATTTAAGGCATTGGGTGCAGAAGTTTATATCACTACTGTTGATGGCACCAACGGAACAAAAGGATTTGTGACAGATGTAACAAAAACCCTTGAGTATACTTATTTTTATACGTGCGGACCTATGCCCATGTTTAAAGCAGTAGAAGCAACTGCTAAAACATCTGGTCAGTTTAGTTTTGAAGAACGCATGGGTTGCGGTTTTGGTGCGTGCATGGGTTGCTCTTGCGAAACTAAGTATGGAAATAAACGCATTTGTAAAGATGGTCCCGTACTTGAAAGGGAGGAGATAATATGGTAGATACAAGAGTAGTTTTAAGCGGAATAACTCTTGACAATCCTGTTATTCCTGCCAGTGGTACATTCGGTTTTGGCAGGGAATTTGCTGAACTTTATGATATCAACTGCCTCGGCACATTCTCTTTTAAAGGCACTACAAAAGATGCACGCTTCGGAAATTCCACACCGAGGATTGCTGAGTGCTCAATGGGTATGATAAACTCAGTCGGTTTGCAGAATCCTGGTGTAGAGCACGTTTTGAATTATGAACTAAAGGAACTTAAGGAATATTTTTCAAAGCCTGTTATGGCAAATGTTTCCGGTTTTTCAATTGATGAGTACGTGTATACATGTCAAAAAATAAATGATGCTGATCAAGTGGGGTGGATAGAAGTGAATATTTCTTGCCCTAATGTTCATGGCGGCGGAATGAGTTTTGGGACAACTCCTGAAGCGGCTGCTGAGGTTACAAAATCAGTTAAGGCGGTTACTACTAAGCCTGTTTATATAAAACTTTCGCCAAATGTTGCGGATATTGCATCTGTTGCTAAAGCGTGTGAAGAAGCGGGTGCTGATGGTATAAGCCTTATAAACACCTTGCTTGGAATGAGAATTGATTTAAAAACAAAAAAATGTGTTGTAGCAAATAAGATGGGCGGTTTTTCTGGTCCTGCCATTTTCCCTGTTGCGGTAAGAATGGTATATCAGGTGTATGAGGCGGTTAAAATCCCTGTTATCGGCATGGGCGGTGTTTCAAGCGCAGAAGATGTTATTGAAATGATGCTTGCCGGTGCTACTGCAGTTCAGGTAGGCGCGGCAAACCTTGTTAATCCGTTTGCTTGTAAGGAAATTATAGAAGCATTGCCGGACGTTATGAAAAAATACGGAATTGAAAAATTGACTGATATAATAGGAGGTGCTCATTAATGGGCAGAGATGTAATTATTGCTTGCGATTTTGCAAGTAAGGAAGATGTTTTTAAATTTCTGGATTTGTTTACTGACGAAAAACCGTTTGTAAAAATTGGTATGGAACTTTTCTATGCTGCGGGTCCCGAAATTGTAAAGGAAATTAAAAAAAGAGGTCATAAAATCTTTTTAGACCTTAAACTTCACGATATTCCCAATACTGTAAAAAAATCAATGGCAGTTTTATCAAAACTTGATGTTGATATGACTAATCTTCACGCATCTGGAACTATTGATATGATGAAAGCGGCTTTGGAAGGTCTTACACGTCCTGATGGCAGCAGACCTATACTTATAGCCGTTACACAACTTACTTCCACAAGCGAAGAAAGAATGAAGAACGACCTTTTAATCGATGCTCCTATTGATGAAGTTGTTATGCACTATGCTAAAAATGCTTCAAGTGCCGGTCTTGACGGTGTTGTATGCTCTCCATTGGAGGCAGAAAAAGTTCATAAAACCTGTGGTGATAATTTCATTACTGTAACCCCCGGTGTGCGTTTTGCTGATGGTGATGTTGGCGACCAGGTACGTGTTATGACTCCTGAGCAGGCAAAGAAAATCGGCTCAGACTATATAGTTGTCGGCAGACCTATTACTGCAGCAGATGATCCTGTTGCCGCATATAAAAGATGCGTTGCAGAATTTGTTGGTTGATTTTAAGGAGGATA
>JAZSBW010000044.1:0-7418 GCA_045602585.1 Clostridia bacterium | reverse complement strand
CTGAGCCACAAGTTCGTTTATATTAAAAGCAGTTCTATTTAATTGAAACTCGCCGTCCTCCATCTTGGAAATACTGAGCAAATCATTAACTAATCGTGATAGCCGCTTAGTTTCATTAAGCGCAATTTTAAGGTATTTATCCTGTTCGTCTTTGGATATTGTACCATCTAAAATCCCCTCAATAAAACCCGATATGGTGGTCATAGGAGTTCTCAGTTCGTGTGACACATTCGCCACAAAGGAACTGCGCATATTCTCTAAATTTTCCAAACTTGTAGCCATAGCATTAAAATTGGTTGCAAGTTCGCCTATTTCATCTTCACCCTTATATTCAACACGTCTTTCAAAATTGCCTTTGGCAAATTCTGTAACGGCATTGCTCATATTCTTGATAGGTTTGGTAATCCTTTTTGAAATAAAATAATAAAGCACAACTGAAAAACACAATGCAACAAGCGACATAGAAACAAAATTTTTGAAAATCCGCCAGTTCATACTGCGTATTTCGGGAACTGGCATATTAAATACCACACCGCCAAAAATCTCACCGTTATTGTACATAGGTGCACCCACAGTTAAAGTAGGTTCATTGAAAAAATCGTCCAGCAAGCCCGTTTTATGATATTCCTCACCTTTTAATATAGGTTTTGCAAGATTATCACTCATATGTGCACCAATGTATGTTGACTTATTAAGACCCGATACAGTTACTATAGTTCCGCTTTTATCAAAAACTATTATAGATGCCTCTGTATTGGCGGTGATTGAATCTATAACAGAGCGATATATACTTATTATCGGTGTGGAATTAGAAGAAATTGCAATTGCCGACAGTTCGCTTATTTTGGGAACATTCTGCTTCAAAGTTTTTATTTTTTCGTCCATAGCGCTGTCGGTAAGTATACTGAAAAAGAAAGAACCTGCAATAATGAAAGAAAGCATAACAACGCAAAGTCCGCCTAAAATAAGACTTTTAAGTATACTTCTTTTCATTACTCCCACCTCTTTAAGATTATTTGCTTATTTCAAATTTATATCCTACACCCCAGACAGTTTTAAGTTGCCATTGGTTAGAATACGGCTCAAGTTTTTCGCGAAGACGCTTAATATGAACATCGACCGTTCGAGAATCGCCAAAAAAGTCGTATCCCCAAACTTGGTCGAGCAACTGATCACGTGTAAAAACAGTATTTGCATGGTTACATAAAAAATACAGAAGTTCCAGTTCTTTAGGCGGTATTTCCACTTTCTCACCGCCAATTTTAAGTTCGTAAGTATCAAGATTAATATTAAGGTTCGGAAAGTCTATCTCTTTACTGTTAGTTGCCTTATTGTCTGCCCTACGCAAAACAGCCTTAACTCTTGCACCGAGTTCCTTTGATTCGAAAGGTTTTACCATATAATCGTCTGCGCCAAGTTCAAGACCAAGAACTTTATCAATAGTTTCTCCTTTCGCAGTAAGCATTATAATCGGCACAGTGCTTGTTTTACGAATTTCTTTTAAAACATCAAGCCCATTCATTACAGGAAGCATAATATCAAGTATAATTGCAGACGGTTTTATTTTTTCAAAATCAGAAATCGCTGCGCCGCCATCATATGAACAATAAACCTCAAATCCCTCTTTTTCAAGATAAAGACGTATAAGTCCACAAATATTAACATCGTCGTCTACAACTAAAATTTTGTCTGCACGCATTACAATCACCTCTGTAATTTAAGTATATCATAAAACCGCCAAAAAAACAGTATATTTTGTGAACAAATTTTTCTTGCTTTTTTCATATTATATATTATATCAAATCAACCGCACAAAGGAGTGATAGATTGAATTTTAAAATAAATGACTGTAAAGTGATAAAAACACGTATTGCTCAACGCAATGAAATTATAGATTACGGCATTAAAATGGTAGGCGCACCACTTGAATGGGACGAAACTATGGGCGAGGATATTAAAATAGGTGTTATTGACACCGGCATCTGCGCAGACCACATAGACCTTAAAGGCAGAATACGTGACTGCGCAAATTTTGCGGGCGGCTCGATTGATGATATAGAGGATAAAAACGGACACGGCACTCACGTTGCAGGCATTATATGTGCAGAAAAAAACGGGATTGGTGTTGTGGGAGTAGCACCGAAGGCAGATTTATACATTGCAAAAGCCTTTGATGCAGACGGCAAAACCACCTATCCGTCAATAGCAAAAAGCCTTAACTGGATGATAGATAAAAAAGTAGATGTTATTAATATGTCATTTTCTTCAGAGATTTCTACAAACGAATACAAAAACCTTATAGCCAAAACTTCTGCCGCAGGTATAAGTATGATTTGTGCTGCAGGTAATGAGGGGCACGAGAGAGATAATACAATCGGATACCCGGCAAACTTTCGTGAAACAATTGCAGTAACCGCAGTAGATATAAACAGAAAAATTGCTGATTTTTCATCATGTGGCGGTGAAGCAGAAATTGCTGCTGCCGGAAAAGATATTTATTCCACATATCTTAACGGTGGGTATGCCACATTAAGCGGAACATCAATGGCAACACCCATTATAACCGGTGCAGCGGCAATACTTCACGGCAAATGTCTGCTTCGGTACGACAGAAAGTTATCTCCTCAAGAATTAAGGCTTCTGCTTAACATCTACACCGACAAACTCGGCGACAGAGGTCGTGACAGGCAGTACGGATACGGCTTGTTCTCGTTCGGAAGAATCGGCACTACAGAATATATCTACAGCAGTATGGGCAGTGAAAAGTCTTCGGTAGCATCATATGGTAAAAATGACAGGTTCAGCCGTGCATACGATATGATGATGAAACTTATGTATTAAAAATGCTCCCCTCAATCGGGGAGCATTGATTTTACATATTATTAGCCTTTTTTGCGGCGGTAACTGTATTTTTCATAAGTGTTACGATAGTCATAGGTCCAACACCGCCGGGAACGGGAGTAATTGCCGATGTAAGCGGTGCAACAGAGTCGAAATCGACGTCACCTACAAGTTTTTTGTTTTCAAGTCTGTTCATACCGACGTCTATAACAACTGCGCCTTCTTTAACATATTCATCAGTAATCATCTGTGCTCTGCCGACAGCCGCAACCAAAACATCTGCAGTTTTGCAGATTTCTTTTAAATTGCGTGTTTTGGAATGGCAGATTGTAACAGTTGCATTTTTGTGAAGCAAGAGCATTGCCATAGGCTTACCAACAATATTGCTTCTGCCTACAACAACACAGTTTTTACCCTCAAGGTCAATGCCTGATTCTGCAATAAGTTCCATTATACCTGCAGGTGTGCATGGAAGAAAATCAAAATCGCCTATCATTATTTTGCCCACATTTACAGGGTGGAAAGCATCAACGTCTTTTTCAGGCACAATTGTATTTAAAACAGTTTTTTCATCAATATGTTTAGGCAACGGCAACTGTACCAATATACCATGAATATCTTTTTTATCATTTAAAGTGCGCACAAGTTCCAAAAGTTCTTCCTGAGTGGTTTCTGCAGGAAGTGCATATTCCTCTGAAAGTATGCCGATATCTGCACACATTTTCTTTTTATTGTTTACATACACTCTTGACGCTGGATCATCGCCTACTATTATTACCGCCAGACCTGCGTGTACGCCTGCTTCTTTCATTTTTGCTACTTCTGTTGCCAGTTCCTCTTTTATTCTCGCTGACACCATTTTTCCGTCGAGTATTTTCATTTTTCTCCTCCTGAATTTTATCTTTTGTATTTGTGTCGGGGCGGATAAGGCATCCGCTTCCGTAACCTATTAAATCCAATCTGCCGGCAAGTTTAAGTGCTTTTTCAACAAGACGGCGGTTTTCTTTTTTATCATATTGCAAAAGCGCACGTTGCATCTGCTTTTCTTCAAAAGTTTTCGGAACATACACTTTTTCCATTGTGTTAGGGTCAATACCTGTATAGAACATACAAGTTGATTTTGTAAACGGTGTGGGGTAAAAGTCCTGAACCTGTTCGGGATGAATATTATGCTTTTTCATATAAAGCGCAAGTTCTATAGCATCATTTAATGTACTTGCAGGGTGGCTTGACATTAAATACGGCACTACGTATTGCTTTTTGCCGACAAGTTTGCTCTGTTGATAAAATTTATCGCAGAATTTATCATAAACTTGTCTTTTAGGCTTACCCATACATTTTAACACTTTATCACTTATATGCTCTGGTGCAACACGCAGTTGACCGCTTACATAATGGGAACAAAGGTCTTGGAAAAACTTATCGTTTTTATCCTCCATAAGATAGTCGTAACGTATTCCCGAACGTATAAACACACGCTTGACACCATCGACATTTCGGATGTCACGCAGAAGATTTGCATACTTTTCGTGAGATGCCTTAATAGCAGGACACGGCTTCGGATAAAGACATTGACGGTCTTTGCACGTACCTTTTGTAAGTTGCTTATCACACGCAGGTCCTGAAAAATTTGCCGTGGGTCCGCCGACATCATGAATATTGCCTTTGAAATCAGGAAATTTTGTCATATGCTTTACTTCACGGATAACAGATTGGCTGCTTCTTGATTGCACTACTCTGCCCTGATGCACAGCCAATGCACAGAATGAGCACGCACCAAAGCAACCACGATTATACGCTATGCTGAACTTGACTTCATTAAGCGCAGGAACTCCCCCAAGCGGTTTATACATAGGGTGACAATCATTCATATACGGAAATTCATATATGCAGTCAAGTTCGTGTTCATTTAAAAATTTAGCAGGTTTATTCTGAACAAGATATCTGTCGCCGTGCTTTTGTACAAGGCATTTACCACGTATAGAATCTTGCTCCTCATACTGAATTTTAGTGGCATTCGCATAAAGATATTTATCCTCTTTTACTTCTTCATACGATGGCAAAAGTATAAAATCTTTTGTATAGTCGATTTCTTTTCTAATATAGCAACAACCGTCAATATCGGTATCGGAAAGTTTAATACCGTCACGCATGGCACGGGCAAGTTCAATTATTGACCGCTCTCCCATTCCGTAACTTATAACATCCGCACGTGAGTCAAAAACAACAGAACGGCGAACGTTGTTCGACCAATAATCATAGTGTGCAAAACGTCTTAGGCTTGCCTCTATCCCACCAATTATGATGGGAATATCTCCATATGCTTCACGGATACGATTACAATATACAATAACAGCCCTATCCGGACGCAACCCCGCTTTACCACCAGGTGAATACATATCGGTACTGCGTATTTTTTTATTTACTGTGTAGTGGTTTACCATAGAATCAATATTCCCCGACGAAACCAGAAATCCGTATTTAGGCTTGCCCAGACGCATAAAATCGTCTGCAGATTGCCAATCCGGTTGAGGAATTATGCCAACGGTAAAACCATCCGCTTCAAGACAGCGGGATATAATGGCGTGCCCAAAACTGGGATGGTCTACGTACGCATCACCGCACACATATACAAAATCAAGTTGGTCTATGCCACGTTCGCGCAAATCCTGAGCAGAAACGGGCAAAAACTGGTTATTTGACATTATCAATCACCTTTGCCGCCAAAACGGCCGTTCATAAGCATTTCGTTATATTCATCACGGGAGATAAGTAGCTGTCTGGGCTTGTTTCCGTCAAGTCCGCTGATAATTCCGCGTTCTTCCATCTGGTCTACAATTCTTCCGGCACGGTTATAGCCGATTTTAAATCTTCTCTGCAGAAGCGATGTTGATATTGAGCCGCTGGTAATTGCCATATCAATTGCTTCGGGGAGAAATTCATCACAATCACCTGGGTCGTCACCATCAGGATTATAGATTTCTTCTTTTTCGATTTTTTCTATAACATCGGCATTATATTCAGGTGAGCCGTTCTGCGTAACTGCGGCAACAACCTTTTTAACCTCACCATCTGAAACAAACGCACACTGCATACGTGAAGGTCTTGTTTCGCCTACCGGCAGATAAAGCATATCGCCTTTACCTACAAGTTTTTCTGCACCGCCCATATCGAGTATTGTCTGCGAGTCGCGCACACTTGCCACCATAAACGAAATTCTTGACGGTACGTTAGCCTTGATATTGCCGGTGATAAACTTAACAACAGGTCTTTGTGTAGCGATTACAAGGTGCATACCTGCCGCACGCGCAAGTTGCGCTATACGGCACACATAGTTTTCTACATCAGATGGTGCAACCATCATAAGGTCTGCAAACTCGTCTATTATAATAACAATCTGTGGCATCTTTTTTTCTGGAGTACCGTTTGTTTCCATAAGTTCGTTATACCCCTGAATATTACGTACATTATTACGCTCAAATTCGCTATAACGTTCGGTCATTTCAGTAACAGCCCAGTTGAGCGCACCGGCGGCTTTTTTAGCGTCTTTAACAACAGGAATAAGAAGATGCGGAATACCGTTATAAACACCCAGTTCAACCTGTTTTGGGTCAATCATAACAAGTTTTACTTCATTAGGGTCTGCCTTATACAAAATACTCATTATAAGTGTGTTTATACACACACTCTTACCTGCACCTGTAGCACCCGCTACAAGCAAGTGAGGCATTTTTGCAAGGTCCATAATAACAGGTTTACCGCTTATATCTTTACCAAGAGCAACAGCAATTTTAGACGGATGATTTAAAAATTCCTGAGTCTCCAATACTTCACGCAATGTAACAACGCTCGGCGAAGAGTTTGAAATTTCAATACCTATAGTGGATTTGCCCGGAACGGGAGCAACCATAACACCTTTAGCAGCAAGGCTAAGTGCAATATCATCGGCAAGACCTGTAATCTGATTTACCTTTATACCGGCTGCAGGACGAAGTTCATAACGTGTAACGGTTGGTCCTTTGCTGATTTCAACTATTGTGCCGTCCACTTTAAAACTTCTCAATGTTTCAATAAGTTTTCTGGCATTGTTTTTAAGTTCGTCCTCTACTTCATCGTCACCTTTTTCATTCGCAACAGGACGAGCCAACAGTTCAATATCGGGATAAGTATACTCAATACGTTCGTATTCTTCGTCTGCATCTTCATCAGCAATTTTGGCTTTTCTTAAATCTTCGGGAATATCGTCTTCCGTAACTCTGTAGAACTTAATCTCCGGTTCGGCAATTTCTTCCTCATCATCTAAATAGTCGTCTATATTTACATTATCGTCACCATCAGAAAGCACATCGTTAACAAAACTTTCAATGTCACGCTTTTTAGCAGGTGCTTCAACAGGTTTTGCTTCTTTTTTGTTTTTCTCTTTGATTTTTACCTTTTTCTCTTCCTCACGTATATGACGGAGTTCATCCATATCACCTTTGATACCGGAGAACAGTTTGCCAAACCATGCTCCAATAGCGGAAAATACTCTTAATATCGAAATTTCAAACACGCATATAATCATAACGATGAAAAAT
>JAZSBW010000043.1:0-5881 GCA_045602585.1 Clostridia bacterium | reverse complement strand
GATATCGTTCTTGTGCACGGAGATACTTCCACTACATTCGTAGGTGCTTTGGCAGCATTTTACAATCAGGTAAAAGTAGGTCACGTTGAAGCAGGTCTTAGAACATATGACAAATATTCACCGTTCCCCGAGGAAATGAACAGAAAACTAACCGGTGCTATTGCTGATTTCCATTTCTCTCCAACAATCTCAAACAAGAACAATCTTTTAAAAGAGAATGTAAGCGAAGACACTATTTACATAACAGGCAACACCGTTATTGATGCTTTGCAGACAACTGTAAAAGAGGACTATGTATTCAATGACGAAACATTAAAATCATTGGATTTTAAAAACAGCAGAATCATACTTGTTACTGCACATAGAAGAGAAAACCTCGGAGAGCCTTTAAAAAACATATGTACTGCAATAAAGGAAATCGTAAACGAGAATCCCGATGTTCAGGTGGTATACCCTATGCATCTGAATCCCGCAGTAAGAGAAACTGCGACATCAATACTCGGCAACGACCCAAGAATACACCTTATAGAGCCGCTTGATGTAGAGGAACTGCACAACGCAATGGCAAGATGCTATCTTGTTATGACAGACTCAGGCGGTCTGCAGGAAGAAGCACCAAGCCTTGGAAAACCTGTAATAGTTCTGCGCAATGAAACAGAACGTCCCGAAGCAGTAGAGGCAGGAACAGTTTTGATGGGTGGCGTGCATAAAGAAAAAATCAAAGAACTGGCAAACTCCATTTTAAATGACAAATCCATGTACGAAAAAATTGCCCGTACCGCAAATCCTTACGGCGACGGACACGCATCTGAGCGAATAGCAGATATTATAATAGAAAATTTATCTTAATATTATGTATCAATCAGCGGCACATAGTAAATGCCGCTGATTTTTTATCGGTAAAGCACAGGCTGTATTTGTGTTCTTTCTAAAGCAAGTTCTAAAGTGGGTATTATAAGTTCCATTTTTGCCACTAAAGAGTTATGCTTTTTTTCAGGGTCGTCTTGCGTAAATGGTACAAAATAAACATTCTTAAAATTCAAAAGCAAACCAATGTTTTTTGCGCTTGCGCCAAGTCCGTCATTAGTAGAAACTGCAATAACAAGCGGATTTTCGTTTCGCAGGTTTGCCTTTGCAGACATAGTAACGGCAGTGTCGGTTATGCCGTTGGCAAGTTTGGAAATGGTGTTGCCTGTACAAGGCGCAATAACCATAATATCAAGTATATTTTTAGGTCCAATCGGCTCAGCCGCAAATATGGTTGAAATTATTGGTTTACCGGTAATTTCTTCAATCCTGTTTTTAAAATCTTCTGCCTTTCCAAAGCGAGTATCTGTCTTGGAAGCGTTTTCGCTCATTATCGGATAAACAACAGCACCTTCTGCAACAAGATTCTCTATCTGAGGTATAACAGATGAAAATGTGCAGTACGAGCCCGTCATAGCAAAGCCTACGTTTATGCCTTTAAGTTTCATATGCTACACCTCCATATCTGCCAAAATATTCAAAATAGTCTGACTGATTATTTCACCCGATGTTTTTGGCGCTGCCTTTCCCGGAAGTGACAATGCATGAACTACTTTAAGTCCGTAGCGTGCGGCTTTTTCATCATCAATTCCGCCCGGTAATGATGCAAGGTCAATTATAAGGCAATCCTTCCTTATATATTTCATTAAATCTTCTGTAAGCACCTGATGCGGAATTGTATTGTATATCACATCAAATGCAGGTAACTGCTCTTTTAATTGTGGAAGGTATATACCATTATATCCATACGCCTTTATCCACGATAAATCGTCAAAGCGACGTGCTTCTACATATGTGTGTGCGCCAAGTGCGCTTAAATCTTTAGCAAGTATCTTACCTATTCTGCCAAAACCAAGTACAAGGCTTTTACTTCCATGAATTGTTATAGGAAGCATCCTCATAGCAATTTCTATAGCGCCTTCAGCAGTTGGAACGGCATTCAAAACGGCAAGTTCTTCTCTGTCAAAATAATCTATAACCTCTATATTGTATATTTTACAAAGGTTTTTAATTTTAGGTGTAATTTTACCTCCAATTAGCAATTGGTCTTTTTTCATCGCTTTCAGAACATCGTAAAAATAAATTTTTTCATTATAAAGCGGAGTACGGACAGTAATATCATCGTTTGTAACGGGTAATCCCATAATAACTATATCTCTGCCGGAAAGTGCCTCCGAAAGTGACGATGCCTTTAAAACACCTGTCTCAAACTCCGTATCATCACTAAATCCGTAAGACATAACATCATATCCGTCAAGATAAAAACTATTTGCCAGCGTAACAATACGCATATCACCGCCAAGTACCAATATTTTTCTGTTACACACATCCTTCCCTCCTTTTTATACTCTATATTATGAAAAAAAGTATCTACTGGTGCGCAAATTGACCATTGACTAATGGTAGTTTTTGTGTTAAAATAAGCATTATTTAAAAAAGGAGTTTGTTATATGTCTAATATATGGCACGACATTTCACCTAAAAGAATAAACGCCGAAGATTTTGTGTGCGTTATAGAGATTTCAAAAGGCAGTAAAAAGAAGTACGAACTTGATAAAGAAACAGGATTCCTTATGCTTGACCGAATCTTATATACTTCTACTCACTATCCGGCAAACTATGGTTTTATCCCAAGAACGTATGGTGACGATAACGACCCGTTAGATGTGCTTTTAATATGTTCGGAAGATATTGAACCTCTTACATTGGTACGTTGCTATCCGGTTGGTGTTATATCTATGATTGACAATGGTAAAAACGACGAAAAAATTATCGCCATTCCGTTTAATGACCCCACATACAATATGTATACCGATATTGAGCAACTTCCCACACACGTTTTTGACGAAATGCGTCACTTTTTTACAGTGTACAAAAACTTAGAAAACAAAGATACCGCTGTAAATGAGGTAAGCGGCAGAGAAACTGCCATAAGCATTATAAACAATGCTATTGAAAATTATATTGAAAAATTCTGTAAATGAAAAAAATGCTGAACAGTAAATTTAAACTGTTCAGCATTTTTTATTTGAAACTTATTTATTTGCGGCTATATACATAGCACATTCAACACGCTTTTTCTCAAGGTCGCAGGCAATCTCATACGGTTTATCAATATCGCCGTTAAAATTATGTGCATTGGCAGAGCAACCGCCGCTGCAATAGAACTTAGCCCAGCAATCTGCGCATTTTTCTTTAGTATACACGTTTGAATTCATAAATCTGTCACGTATTTCGGTGTTCATATCGTCATCGAAAACATTGCCCATTTTAAACGGCTCGTTTCCAACAAACTGATGGCAAGGATAAATATCTCCCTCAGGGGTGATTGCCACATATTCATGACCTGCACCGCATCCGCTCAACCGCTTATATATACACGGGCCTTGCGAAAAATCTATCATAAAATGGAAGAAATTAAAGCCCTTACCGCTTTTTCTGCGTTTGATATACTCGTCTGCCAGTTTATCATATTGTGCATAAATTTCAGGCAAATGTTCTTTTTTAAGAGCAAACTCATTATCATCAGGCAAAACAACCGGCTCAACTGAAATCTGCTCAAACCCCTCGTCTGCAAGATGAATTACGTCTTCTGCAAAATCGAGGTTATTAGAAGTAAATGTTCCGCGAACATAATAATTATCCTGATTACGGCTATCGGCAATCTTTTTGTATTTTGGCAGCATATCATCATATGTACCCTGACCGCCCACTCTCGGACGCATAAAGTCGTGCTTATCTTTTCTGCCGTCGATGCTTAAAACAACATTGCCCATATTTTTATTGATATATTCAGCAATTTCGTCATTTAAAAGCAGACCATTTGTAGTGATGGTAAAACGGAATATTTTTCCTGTTTCTTCGGCTCTTGCATTTGCATACTCTACGATATCCTTTACAACATCAAAATTCATAAGTGGCTCGCCGCCGAAAAAGTCTATTTCAATATTTTTTCTGTCAGCAGATTTATCTATAACAAAATCTATTGCTTTTTTGCCGACTTCGCTGCTCATGAAAGAACGCTTACCTCCATACTCACCTGTGTCGGCAAAGCAATATTTGCAACGCATATTGCAATCGTGAGTTATATGCAGACAAAGTGCTTTAACAACAGACTGCTTTTTCCAGTTTTTAACCACACCGGAGTAGAAATCTTTTGAGAAAAGTGCGTCTTTCTCTGCAAGGAAAGATACTTCCTCATATGCTTCTCTGATATCTTGTTCGCTATGTTTAGCAGAGAGTGTTTTAACAATTTCGTCAGTAAGTTCGCGGTTGTCTTCTGTAATATAATCAAGCAAATCATACACTACATCGCTTACAACGTGAACCGCACCGCTATACACATCAGCAACGATATTTGTGCCATTTTTGCTGAACTTATGTATCATAATTATAAATCCCTTCTATCGTATTACAAACTAAATCAGGCGGTCAAAGACCGCCTGAAAATTAAGCAGATTAAATTATCTTTTTTCGTTTTCGCATTTCTGGTTTGCTACTGTGCAAGAAGTTTTGCAAGCAGACTGGCAAGATGTCTGGCATTCACCGCAACCGCCTTTTGATGCGCTTGTTTTTAATACTGTGTCGTTTAATGATTTAATGTGTTTCATTTTAGTTTCCTCCTAAAAATTATTTCTTCTTCATGTTTATTCCAACAATTCCGCCGAATGCGCCTGATAAAAAGCCTATTATCAAAAGCGCAACAACGTACTTGTCAAAAACAAAGCCTGTTACGAACAGAGCACCTAATATGTAAAGTATCAGCACATAAAGCATACCGCCCACCGCACCGTTAAGCCAACCGCGTGAAGTTGCCCTGCGTGCCACAGTAAATCCTGCAAGCATTATGGCAAAAACCATAGTTACAAAAACTACTGTTCCGATAATGCTGTCAGTAAGAGATGTGTATGTGAGCAATACTGCAAATACAGCAAAAACCACAAACGTGAATCCGTATGAAATCATCAAACTTTTCAATACAGACATAAAATTAAGCGGTGATGCATATCTGGTATCTGTCGCGTTAAAAAAATCAAACTTCGGCATTTTAATCCCCTCCGAATAAACAATTTATATTATATGCATATTCGGACAAAGAGGATTTATACCCTTAATTTTTACGCTTCAGCAGGTTTAACTACCTCGCGTACTGCCCAACGGCTGATTTTAATAGCAGATTTTTCTGCGCCTGAGCCTGTTTCGATAACTAATGTATCGTCTTTAATAGTAACTATTTTTCCGTGAATACCGCCGATTGTGATGATTTTATCACCAACAAGCAAACCTGCAAGCATTTCTTTAGTGAGTTTATCTCTCTTACGCTGGGGGCGAATCATCAAAAAGTAAAGCACCGCCAACATAAGCACGGGCACTAACAGAGAAGAAAGCATAGCGCCAGTTCCTGCGGCAGCAGCATCTGCAGTTGCAACAGGTTCTGCCAAAGCCTTCATTATAAACAAATTCATAATTTTTCCTCCTAACAATATTTGTCTATATAATTATACCTTGTTTACCGATATTATGCAAGGTGTTTTATAAAAAATTTTAAATATTTACAAAAAATTCATTTTCCAGCATTATTGCAATGAAAACCTAAACGGTTCAAATGCTGGATTCAACTTATCAAATTCAAAGCCGAATATTTTGTATTCTCCTGAGAGTTCTAAAGAAAACGGCTTGATATCGGTGATTTCGGTTTCTCCGGATTTAACCGTTAATTCCGATAGAGTAACAAAATCATCAAGCGAAGTGCCATTGTATTTTGCAACAACCGGTGTAACGGTTACAGGAGAATCTGTACTGTTAAAAAGTCTTACAGAAACATTTCCATCGTTATAATACAACGCTTTTTTTA
>JAZSBW010000042.1:0-16689 GCA_045602585.1 Clostridia bacterium | reverse complement strand
GCCGCATATGCAGTTGTTAAAGAGGAGAAAAGCGAAAAAAGCCTTACAGGTAAAAGTGTTTACACATATTTTACTGTAACGGTTATCGCTCCTCTGGAAAATTACAATGCATTGGAGGAAACTTGTAAAAAAGTAAAACAGGCACTTAAAGGAACTGCCTTTAAATTTTTTGAAAGCAAAGATTCTGAAAGCGGCGACGACTTCTACGGCTACAAACGAACATTAACTTACAGAACATTAAAATCTGAAATATGCACAAATTCACAATAGGAGGAAACTGAATGTCACAAACTGTTAAAAATCTTGAAGAACGCGTACTGGCAAACATTGTGCGCGCCGAAATAACCGAAGAGACAGAAGGCGGAACTACATACGTATTTTCAACTTCTTCAGAGGCAAGCATCAAACCTTTTGTAAGCGAAGGAACGGAAAAAATCCACCGCGTTAAAAATACCATACTTGCCTCACTCCGTTACGAGGATATCCTTTTAGGATACGAAATCAACCTTGTAAACAACACATTCTGCCCCGAACTTCTGGCACTTATTGACGGCGGAACTGTAGAATATGACGAGTCGGGCAACTTTGCAAGTTATTCCGCGCCCGTAGTGGGCACAGTGACAGAGCGCAAAAACCTTACAATCAGCCTTTACACAGAGGAACTTGACTGCGACGGCGAAACGCTTGAATACATCAAATTCACCTTTAAGCACGCCAAAGGCAAACCCGTTGAGTATTCAATAAAAGACGGAGAGTTTTTTGTGCCTGAACTCACGCTCCGCTCAAGAGCCAAAACAGGCGAAAGCAGCGTATCGGTAGAAGCACTTACTGAACTTAACTAATCTTATACAAAGCGGCGGTGGCAACCACTGCCGCTTTTTTAAAACAGAAAGGAGTTTAAAATGAACGAATTTTGCACAACTATATCATCATTTGACGGGAAAGGACATTTATCCGTCGTATTAAAAAGACCAAGCATCTTATCGCTTGCTATGGCTGGTAAAATACCAAACCCCTTACTTAGTGCGGCAACAAAACTTTTTGATTTTGCACCTAAAGGCGAGCCTGCATCTATAAAAGAAATCGGTCAGGTACTGCATATAATTGCCGAAGCGTCATTACTCTCTCCAAAATACGAGGAAATCAAAGACGACCTTACAGACGAACAGTTAATGGAAATCTATCATTATGCCAAGGAGGGTGCCGACGGGCTTGAATACTTTCGTGTGTTCAGAGGAGTTCATAAGAGTAGTAACGACGGCAAAAACAAGCAATCTGGCGGTGAGCACAATGCTGAGGATTGATGACGGATACATTTCCTTTTGTATAGACGAGGCAGCCGCATATGTACTGGCACGGCTTAAGGCAGGCGACAAGCCCATAAAACGTGCTGACAACCGCGAAACAGCAGATTTTTTAAAGAAAGGCAGGTGGTAGTATGGCATTATTAACCAAATACCAGCGCACCATTGAACAGGCACGCAAAAAGCAGGTAGAAGCATATAAAAAAAGCATTGCCGATATGGAAGAGGACAGCAAACTCTTTTACGAAAATGAACTGAAGCGCTCAAAAATAAGTGCTGATGATTATGCATCCATATTAAAAGAACGCTCTGAGCGATATGCACAGCACGCTCAGGAAGTGCTGGGTATTTCATATATGACAGAGCAGGAGCGCTACGACCTTTCGCGCGAATATATGCAAAAAAGTGAAGATGCACTTACAGAGCATATTGAGCGTGTAAAAAAACTGGAACGCGAAAAGTTGACTGTCTCAATGGAAAACAGTGTTAATTATGTGTCCGACAGAAACTATTATTCCAGTTGGAAAAAATTGGGTGACAACCCGATAAGTGCATTTGAACGTGTGGACAAGCGTTTGAGCGAAGCGGTACTGCAGGGTGATATCTCTTACGATGAATACTACGACAGGCTTTCAGGCTTTGGCTCTTCTATGTACAAAGACCGCATAGCAAACTCAAACAGATGGCTTGAACACGAACGTGAAATGAACACAATATCCTCAGAAGATTATATTGCGGGCCTTTACCGTATGCGCACATATACTCAGGAATACTACTCATCAAGGATTATATCGCACAGAGAATATATAGACGGGTTGCAATTGCTTGATGAAAGGATATTTGAAGAACGTAAAAATCAGCACAAGGAGATACTTCGTCAGGCAGAGGAAGAAAAAAGAGTGATAGACGAAAATGCTCAGGCAAAAATAGACGCACTTCAAAAACAATACAAAGCGGCAATCAGCGATATTGACGAGGATAATTTAGATAACGAACTTGCCTACCTTACAGCGCAGGAGCGCATATATTCAAATGCGCAAACACGTGAGGGCAAGGAAAGACTTGCCGAAATACGGGAGGATATTGAAGATATTAACGAGGAAAAAAGGCGGATTGCATTAAAAGAAGACCTTGAGGCAAGAATAGAAAACGTTTTAAATGCCGCCGAGTACAGAAAAAGCATAGTAGACAGAGATGCGGCACGCTCTGCAATTGACTTAGGCCTTTATTACGATGCGGATACTGGATATAAAATGCTTCGCCATGTAACGACTGCATTAGGTGATGTTTTAGGTGAACAAAAAAGTTTTTCTCAGAAATCGTCTGCTGAAATCAACTCTTTCAACTCAGAACTTACAAATTCTATGGCAAATGCCTATGATGTTTTTTCAAGCGGTATTCTGGCAAATTTTCAATCTTTTGCAGACGGTGTAGCGGCAGTTAAGGAAAAGATTTTTGCAGATGTTGCGTCGGTTAACTCGCTTAATTTCTCACGTTTTGGCTCATCGGGTAGCAAAACAACCATCACCTATAACGACTATGGTGACAAAAAGATTTCAGGTTCAAACTCCGGTACAAAAGTGCTCGATACATTTAAAAATCTTATTGCGAAAGGATTGGGATTATAATTTATGTCATACAATTTTATTTTTAACGGAAAACACAGTTTGAACGATATGGGCGTATATACCGAAATGAAGTCACGTCCGCTTTTTGCAGAGCCAAAAACCATATACGAAGATATTGCTGGAAGCGATGGTGAATTGAACTTTACCTCTGCCAACCCAAAGGGGCGTATGTGCTTTAAGCCGAGGATTATTGAACTTGAGTGTCACTTTGCAGATATTGATGGAAGAATGTCCGATTATATGGCAAAATCCTCTGAAATTGCCGCATGGCTTGCAACGGATAAGGATATGGTACTTACGTTTGACAACGAACCTGACATTCAATATATGGCGCACGCGGCAAATCTTTTCAACATTGAAAATATTACAGATTTTTCAGGCACATTTCCGCTTGTGTTCAAGTGTCAGCCGTTTAAGTATTCCATTAATGAAATAACAACGGACGCATCTGTTTTAACCGATATATTCAACGGTGGTTACTATACAGATGCCGTATTTGAGGTTACCGGAACATGCAAAAGCGGATTTACTCTATCAACAGACCGCGAGTCTGACAAGTTCTTAACCGTAAATACCGCCATAAATGGCGCTACTGTTGTAATCGACACCGCTGATATGTCTGTAAAAATGAACGGTGTATCAATTCTCAGTAAATGCGAGGGTGATTTTTTTGAACTGCATCCTAATCACAATATTATATCTTTATCACCCGATGACGGCTCGCTTAAATTTACGGTTCGATACAGAGAGAGATACTTATAAGGAGGAGTTTTATGGATTATCCTATTCTTTATAAAAAAGATACTCAGGATTTTTCTACACTCGGCACGGCGATATTTAAAAATGCTTTTGACCTGAGCGTACACGAAATATTAAACGGCGAGTACACGGCAGAGTTTTCTCTTCCGTCGGACGACGAAATATTAAAAATTGCCGAGTACGATGATTTTGTTAAAATAAGCGGTCAACTTTTCCGCATACACTCCATATCATCTGCAAGAGATTGCGATGGAGCAGCATTTAACAGAATAACCTGCTTTCACGTATGGTATGATGCGTGCGATTGCAAGTACATTCACCACACATATACGCAAAGCGGAAGTTCGCAGATTGACGGGTGGATAGGTGTAACACCGCGATGGATTATGCAAAAGGCTTTTGAGGGAACACCGTTTACTGTAGGGGAGGTAGAAATATCCGACACTACAGACATATTTGCAACAAAATCAAACCCTGCCGCAATTGTAAATCAACTTATAGCGAACGTGGGTGGCGAACTTGAGCGCGATAACTATACCGTACACTTGCGAAAAGGCGGAAACCAATACAACGGAAAGCACATTGTATACGGCAAAAATTTAAAATCCATAGAAAAAACTATGCACGATTCTGCCGTTATAACACGTCTTTATCCGTTAGGTCAGGACGATATGGATATATCCTCTGTAAACGGAGGAGTAGCATACATAGACAGCCCGCTTGCCGCTGCATACGGATATGTTAAGTGCGGCTACAGAAATTTTACAGATATAACAGACCCGAACGAACTTTTAACCGCCGCAAAAAAACTATGGAGTACCGACACTAAAGACGGCATAGATAAGCCAAAGGTTGACTACACGGTTGAAACTGTCGACCTTAAAAATATTGCTATAGGCGATACTATACGTGTAACAGACCGTGAACTCGGCATTGACATCCTTACACGTGTGGTGGAAACGACTCTTTATCCTTTAGAGACAAACAGAGGCAGCATAGTTCTTTCTAACCACACTAGTGCCACTACAAGCATTACCGAGAAAATTCTTTCGGGAATATCCAAGTTAGAAAAAATCACAGACAATTCTGGCAATATAATGAGCCAGTATATCGACAATGTGCGCGAAAAAACACAGAGCGAGGTGGAAGAGTCTGTATCAAGACGTCTTACAGTTCACCAGTTCGGCGATATCTGGGTGGATAATGTCGACAATCCTACAAAAGCAATGGTTATTTCAGACGGAGTATTTGCCGCTGCAAACTCTAAAAAAGCAAACGGTGACTGGGATTGGCGCACCATTGGCACGGCAGACGCTTTTATCGCTGACACCATTAACGCACCTTGGCTTAACGCAGGATATATAGATACCGATAAAATAACCATACGTTCTGCAGACGGAAACACCTGTATAACAGGGAACGAATTTTGCATTACCACAGCAGATGGCTTTGAAGCAACAATGTCTGCCGCAGAGGGATTTAAATACGTCTACAAACGTGACGAATACGGAAATCCGTACGACTACACCATATTAAACAACGAGGGTCAAAAACGCTACTGGCACGGGAATCTTATTCCATCTACGTATCAGTTTGCAAAAGGCATTGTAGATGCCGATCCCAACTACGCTTCAATTATAGAACTGAAAGGCTCTGCATGGCTTGAAGTTGCAAAAATCTACAATAAAATTTTAAAGGATTCTTCGCTGACAGAAACACAAAAGAAAGACCTGCTCGGGCAGATGATTCGCGCCTCTACCACACCAACAAGAATAACAAGCAGTATGAGCGACACCGGTGCGGTAATACTAATGAATGAATTTGTAACGCATACATTCAGCGATAACACTACCGTTCCAATGATATACGAGGTAAATAAAAAGGGCACAGAATTCACGATTGGCAGAAACTATACCAAAACTTTATATTACGACGGGGCAGCAATGCTGTACTACGGCGGAGGCGGATATGTGCGAGGTGTAGGGCTTGCAGACAACATATGTTACTGTATTGAAGCGGTTTACGATATTGCCGCCACATTGGATATTGATTATGAATAAAAGAGAGGAGGGCTTAGAATGACTGATATTTTTACATGGTTCAAATTTGTTTTTGCGTTTATCTGCGGAGGGCTCGCATATATTTTCGGCGGATTTGATGCGCTGCTTGAAATCCTTATAATAATGATGGCAATTGATTACATAACGGGCGTGTGTGCTGCCATATACAAAAAGGAACTTTGCAGCAGAACAGGATTTAACGGAATACTTAAAAAAGTTTCTGTTTTATGTATTGTTGCTTGTGCGCACCTTATCGGCAACGCTATGGGTACAGACGAAATACGCTCTGCCGTAATAGGTTTTTATATTGCCAACGAAGCAATCAGTATAGTTGAAAACGCTGTTTCGTTAGGAGTGCCTATGCCGAAAAAACTTGTTGATATACTTATCAAATTTAAAGAAACGGAGGAAAAAAACAGATGATTTACAAATTTGACATTTCAGGCGACAGAATTGTTTTAAATACATCTGCAAGCGCGGTGTCGGGCAGTACGGGATATTATAAATGCGAGTTTTGTTTTTCTGACGACTGGACAGGACTTTCAAAATTTGCTGTTTTTGTTCAAAATGATTTAACATATACAGTTGAAATTTCGCAAAACTCATGCTTTGTTCCTACAGAAGTTATCTCAAACACAGGTACTGTTGCAATAGGTGTATACGGCTCAAACGTTCAAACAGACAATCCTGTACGCATAAGTACGGATTTTGCGCATATTATTGTAAAAGAAGGCGCTTACCGAAATTGTACTGCACCGTCTGTACCTGCACCCGATTTATGGGAAGTGTATTTTGAGCGCGCCGCCAAAGAGGCAGAGCGTGTGGCAAAAGACTCAGGGATTGCCGCAGCAGATGCCGCCAAACAATGCTTTGCCGACACACTTGGAGATATTGAAACTGCTCTTGATACTATTATCTCAGAACAAGAGTCTATTATAGCAATGCAAAACAATCTGATTGGCGGTGATGCTGTATGAGCATATCAGGCAAAGCAGAAACCATATCAGCAAACAATGTTATAATAGCCGAAAACGAAAAAAAGGTATATGGCGCAGGAATTGACGCAGGAGCCAAAAGCGAATACGACAAGTTTTGGGACGCTTATCAAAATAACGGGGAAGGGATGTTGTGGGGAGCATATGCTTTTAGTGGATACTGGTGGAATGGTATAAACTTTTGGCCAAAATATGATATCATTCCGGGCAGTGGAGATTGCAGGGGATATTTTAATAATAATGCAGTTGTCAATTTGCGTGAAAGAATAGATGGCAGAGGATTAAAAATTGACTTGCGAAATAAGCCGTCTTTAAATATGTGGTTCAGACAATGTGCGACACGCGAACTTCCCGATATGGATACATCGCAATGCACTAATTTTACAGAGTTTGTATATCAGGCAGCCAATTTACATACTATTCCAAGATTAAATCTGACAAAAGCCACATCATTAAATAATACTTTTACAGGCGCAACAGCATTGCAAAACATCACATTTGAGGGGACTATCCCTATCAATATATCTTTTGCAAGTTGTACTTTGCTTACTCACGAAAGCCTTATGTCGATAATAACTGCTTTGAAAGATTATTCTGCAAGTACAACTGTACATACTTGTACCATAGGAAGTGCAAACTTAACAAAACTGACAGAAGAAGAACAACAAATTGCTATAGATAAGGGGTGGACATTAGCATGATTTTTACAGAAGAAAAAGAAAAGAATTTGGTTTTTCCGAACATAACTATCGAAAGGCGACTGCGAAACGGACAGCCCTGCGCATATATAGCCTCGGCAGACGACGGATATGTAATATACGATACATCTGCCGAAAATTATATTCAGGATTCGCCCGATGCAGAGCCGCAAAAGGTTATCCATTATCACAGCAGAATTATTTGCCCACTTAATTTTGATTTTTCTAATTTTACATGGGCGGCAGTCCCTGTAGATGAGGCTAACCCAAATTATATATTTTAAGGAGTGATGCTATGCGAATTTGCATAGATGCAGGTCATAACTATTCAGGAGTTGATACGGGTGTTATCGGCATAAACGGGTTAAAAGAACAAAACATAACCTATAATATTGCCGTTTCTTTAAAAAACAAGCTCGTATCAAACGGTCACGAGGTTATTATGACCAGAAACAATTTAACAGACAACCTCGGCAGAGATGTATCGTCTTCACTTGCCGAAAGAGTACGCATATCAAACAATTGGGGCAGCGAGTTTTTTATAAGTATCCACTGCAACAGCGGTACACCTGCGGCAAACGGAACAGAAGTTTTAATTGCCGGCAGAGGCGGATTGGCAGAAAGTTATGCCGAGTCCGTACAACGGACAATATGCAACCGGCTCGGCACTATGGACAGAGGCGTAAGGGTGGATACGGAGTATTTAAACACACGTATTTATGTACTGCACAACACCACTTGCCCTGCTATGCTTATTGAAACGGGTTTTTTAACTAATGCACAGGATGCAGAAAAATTATCTACCCGTGCCGATGACTTTGCCATAGCGATTGCCGCGCCGTTCGGTTCTATAAGCGGAACATCAAGACTTTCGGATATTGACGGTCACTGGGCACAGATACATATAGAGAAACTTGAAGCGTACGGAATTATAAATGGTTTTGACGACGGAACTTTCCGTCCTGACGAGCCTATAACACGCGCTCAGGCGGCGGTTATGGTATCAAACGCGCTCAGCGTACTGGGGAAATGAATTTAAAGTAGTCATTTAAAAACAGTTCGTGTTTTTTCGCTTGAGTATATTTATGCAAAAAAACGAACTGTTTATAAGAACTTAAGAATTTAAAAACCCTATATTTCTCACTTGAGTATATTTATGTGAGAAATATAGGGTTTTAATATTCTGGAAATAATTATGCCTTCCTGCCGCCGAATTGCGAGATTATAACACCCGCAAAAATAATTGCACAACCAACATATGCTATTGGCGATAAGAAATTGCGCAGTATAATCGCTTCGCCTATTGCAGCGAATATTGGCTCTGTTGCAAATATAATTGCTGCATATGTAGGGTCTGCCTCCCTTTGGCCAAGCACCTGCAAAGTATATGCCACCCCTGCTGACATTATACCGCCGTACAAAATGGGTATTACGGCTGTAAATATAGGTGCAAGGGCTACATTTTCAAAAATAAACGCTATTATAAGGCTTTCCAAACCGCACACAGCAAACTGAACCGCCGAATACTGAACAGGGCTTACGTGCTCTACAAAACGGTCAATCGCTATAACGTGGAACGCCCATATAACCGCACCTATTAAAGTGATAATATCGCCTATGCTGAAGCCGTCAATCCCTGTAAAACTTATAAGGTACAACCCAATTACTGCGCATATTACACCAAGCCACATAAAAAGCGATGTTCTTTTCCCCATAAATATTAAAAATATCGGAACAAACACCGAGTAAAGGCTGGTTATAAACGCAGTTTTGCTTGCGTTGCCCGTAATAATTACACCAAGTTGCTGAAGTCCCGATGCAGCACACAAAAGTGTACCTGTAACGGCACCGAATATCAGCGTGCGTTTAAACCGTGCAAACGAAAAATCTTTGCGTTCAAATATAAGTATAATCGGTATAAGCGAGATTGCACCGAGGATAAAGCGTATTCCGTTAAAAGTAAACGCACCGATGCTATCTGCTGCAACTCTTTGTGCTACAAAAGCAAAGCCCCATATGGCGGCTGTTGCAATCAACATGGAAGTAGATTTTAATGATGTACTTTTCATAGTGCCCTCTTTTCTGTTATTTTTTAAGCACCCAGAACTCTCTCTGGCACTCGGTGGCAGGAGAATCAAATGTAAGTTCACCATACACACCCTCAACTGAAAAACCATATTTCTCGGCAAGGTGGCGCAAATGTTCTCCGCTGTAGTAGCGTTCTGAATGTGCCTGCTCTATACGTTTATACTTTTCGCCGTCTTTAACAAAGAAATTAACGTATATATCGCATATTTCGTTTTCGTAATTGTTTTCCCATACGTAAAAAACATCTTCGGCTTCGTATGTATAAATATTGTCGGACAGTATTTCTTCAAACTTATGTTTTGTATTTACATCGAATATAAAAAGTCCTTCTGGGTTTAAGTAGTTTTTAACAAGCGCGAAAAGTCTGTCTAAATCGTCATCTTCCGTAAGGTGGTTTATACTGTCAAGCATACAAAGGGCAACATCAACAGTTCCGTATAGTTCAAAATCGCATATATCCTGATTAAGATACAAAATGTTTTTTCCAGCGCTTTTTTCAGCGGCAACGTTAAGCATATCGGAAGACAAATCTATGCCTATCATATCATATCCGCGCCTGTCGAGTTCTAGGCACATACTGCCTGTTCCGCAGGCAAGGTCAACAATGAGTTCAGGCTTTTGAAATTTATGTCTACCAAAAATGTTTTCAAGATAATCGCATCTTGAAGCATAGTCAACGTCAAACGTCAGTTTATCATAAACCAAAGCAAATTCGCCATAACTGTTCAAATTGTTTCCCCTCCGCACGATTTACTTTCGGCACGCTCAATCGCTTTTGCATAACCGCCCGTGCCATTTGCAAGCGTGTTGCTTACACGGCTGATGGTTGCCGTGCCAGCCTCAGTTTTTTTAACAATATCGCTGTATACGTGCTTTTCTTTAAGCATACGTGCCACCTGAAGACGTTGTGACATAATCTTTATCTCGCCCTCTGTGCACAAATCCCTGAAAAAGTCGTAGCACTCCTCAATACTGCCGGCAGACATTACCGCTCGCATAAGCATATCGGTATTTTCGTCCCTGAAATTTTTACTCATATTTACATTCCTCAAATCTTTTCAAGTCTGGCAAAAGACGAAAGCAATCTCCTTGTACCTACTCTGTCAAACAAAATCTCAAGTTCGGCATCACCGCCTGTTTGAGTGATTTCCGTAATCATACCATCACCAAACTTTTTATGGCGGACTTTATCGCCTTTTTTAAACTCACACGGGGCAGATGATGCCTCGGCTATCTTTGATGCGGCTGTGCCTATGCCAAATGTAGAAAGCACGCTGTTTAAATTCTCTTTAGTGCCAAGCGTGTTCGTACGGCTTGCATATTTAGTTTCGCTGCCTGTATCAAAATGATATACCCTTGCATTCGGGTCGGGTTCTCTGTAAATAAGGTTTGACGGTATCTCGCCTATAAACTTACTTGGCAGACGGCTTTCTGTTTTGCCGTACATCATACGCTGCTGAGCATAGGTAAGGTAGAGTTTTTTCTTTGCACGTGTAATTCCCACATAACAAAGGCGGCGTTCTTCTTCCATTTCTTCGTCGTTCATCTCTGCCATCATACCGGGGAAGAGGCCCGTTTCCATACCGCATATAAACACAACGGGGAATTCAAGTCCCTTTGCACTATGCAGAGTCATCATAACAACGGCATTTTGCTCCTCGTCGTAGTTGTCTACATCTGACACGAGCGAAATATTATCCAAAAACCCCTCGAATGTCGGATTTTCCACATTAGCCTCGTACTCGGCGGCTTTTGATTTAAACTCGTCTAAGTTTTCTATTCTGCCCATTGCTTCAGCGGTTTTTTCTGCAAGAAGCGATTCCATATATCCAGATTTTTCGTAAATAGCGTCAAAAAGTTCAGTAAGCGGAACTTTGTCTACCATTGCGCGCAAATCGAGTATCATTGCGGCAAATTCCTCTAACTTCAATCTGGCACGGCCAAGCGGCTCTAAATAAATAGGGTCGGTTAAAATATCGAACATACTTTTGCCGACACTTTGTGCCATAGCAGAAATTTTGCTTATGGTGGTATCGCCTATACCGCGCTTTGGTGTGTTTATAATGCGTGAGAGGTTTACATCGTCACTTGGATTAAAAAGAACTCGTATGTATGAAAGTATATCTTTGATTTCTTTGCGGTCGTAGAAACGTAATCCGGAAAGTATTCTGTACGGGCAAGTAAAGTTTTCTTCAAAAGAACGTGTCTGTGCGTTGGTGCGGTAAAGCACGGCACAATCGCTGTATGCATATTCACCGCTTTTAACCAGTTTTTCTATCTCTCCGCCGATATACATAGCCTCATCAATCTGATTTGATGCGGCTTTTAAAGTAATTTTTTCGCCCTCGCCGCTATCTGTCCAGAGGTTTTTGCCTTTTCTGCCGTAGTTGTGGCAGATAACCTCGTTAGCGGCAGTTAAAATATTCTGCGTGGAGCGGTAGTTCTGCTCAAGTTTTATATTAACCGCATCTTTGAACTGACTTTCAAAGTCTAAAATATTGCTTATATCTGCACCGCGAAATTTATAAATGCTCTGGTCATCGTCACCGACAACGCATAAGTTTTTGCTTTTAGCGGCAAGCATTGCAACCAGTTTGTACTGAACGTGGTTGGTATCCTGATACTCGTCAACCATTATGTATTTAAATTTGCGCTGATAATATTCAAGCACGTCGGGGTGCTTTTCAAAAAGTTCAACTGTTTTTAAAAGCAGGTCGTCAAAATCAAGTGCGTTATTCTCTTTCAAACGCTTTTCATACAACTGATACATCTTTGCATAGTTAGAACCACGAAAATCTCCCGCATTTTCAGCGGCAAAACCGTCTGCGCTGAGGCTTCTGTTTTTTGCACTGCTGATGGCGTTCATAACAGATTTAACGGGGTAATTCTCCTCACTGAAACCGCATGTTGCAATGCACTCTTTAACCAGCCTTTTCTGGTCGGTGGTATCGTATATATTAAAATTGGAACTGTAGCCGAGTTTATCAATATCACGGCGAAGCATACGCAAGCAGGTTGAGTGAAACGTTTTAACCCACATATCGCCTGCCGCTTCGGGAAACAGTTTGCCAACACGCTCAAGCATTTCGGCGGCGGGTTTGTTTGTAAATGTAATGGCAAGAATCTGCCAGGGTTGTGCAAGTCCCTGCTCTATAATATAACCTATTCTGCGTGTGATAACGGTAGTTTTACCACTACCCGCACCCGCAATAACCAAAACAGCGCCCTCAGTTGTGGTAACTGCCTTTTTCTGCATATCGTTAAGTCCTGTTAAAAGATTGCTCATCTGCTTATTCTACTCCTATTACCTCTGATACATAACTCCAAAATTCCTCCACACCCATACCGTTTACCGTTGAAAAGGGTATGATTATATCGTCACCCTCTAAACGGAGTGTTTTAATGATATCATACATTCTCGGCTCAATCTCGCTTTTTTTGAGTTTATCGCACTTAGTGGCAATAACTACGGCGCGGTCACACACGGCACGGATAAATCCCATCATGGTGCGGTCGTCCTCTGTAGGTGTATGGCGGCTGTCCACAAGCAGTATTACCTGAGATAGATTTCCCCTTGAATTAAGGTAAGTTTCTATAATGTTGCCCCACTTTTTCTTTTCTTCCTTAGAAACTCTTGCAAAGCCGTATCCGGGCAAATCTACGAAATTTATTGCTCCGTCAATATCAAAAAAATTGATAGTTGCAGTTTTGCCGGGCTTCTGGCTTACACGTGCAAGATTTTTACGGTTTAAAAGTTTATTTATCAGCGAAGATTTACCCACATTGGAGCGTCCTGCAAAGGCAAGTTCGGGTACGTTTGCCGCAGGGTACTGCTTAGGATTTACTGCCGATATCAAAAAGTTTACGTTGTGTATGTTCATTTTTCCGCGCCTTTCTCAAAAGCAATTTTTAATACCTCATCCATATGCTCTACGGGTACAAAGTTTATCTTTTCCCTCACTTCGGTGGGGATATCGTCCAAATCTGCAACATTTGCCTTTGGAATAATAACTGTAGTTGCACCTGCTCTGTATGCGGCAAGTGATTTTTCCCTGAGGCCCCCGATTGGCAGAACTCTGCCGCGTAAGGTAATCTCACCCGTCATGGCAACGTCTGCACGAACACCTGTTTTTGTAAGCGCAGACACAACGGCAGTTGCCATAGTAATGCCTGCAGAGGGGCCGTCTTTAGGTGTAGCACCCTCGGGCACATGGATATGTATGTCGGTAGTTTTGTAGAAATCGGAATCAATATTAAGTTCGTCTGCCTTTGAGCGTATAAAACTGATTGCCGCAACAGCAGACTCTTTCATAACATCACCGAGCGAGCCTGTAAGTTCGGTTTTTCCACTACCTTTCATGCAGTTTACCTCAACGCACAAAGTGTCGCCGCCATACTGAGTCCACGCCAGACCGTTTACCACACCAATCTGATTGGTTTTGGATTTATCGTCATCTTTGAATATTTTCTTGCCAAGAAACGTTTCAAGGTTTTTTCGTCCGACAGAAACGGTTTTTGCGCCGTCTTTAACTATTGTAGCGGCGCTTCTGCGCATTACCTGTGAAAGTTTGCGTTCTAAATTACGCACACCTGCCTCACGTGTGTAGCCGTTTATAATGTCGGCTATAGCCTCTTTACTTATACGGAGTGTGCTTTTCTTTAATCCGTGTTGCTCCATAAGCCTTGGAATAAGATGCTCACGGGCAATGTTTATCTTATCATACTCAGTATAGCCCGATATGTCTATAATTTCCATTCTGTCAAGAAGAGGTCGGTCGATATCCTCTACCGAGTTGGCTGTTGTTACAAACATTACGTCAGAAAGGTCAACGTCAAGTTCTATAAAGTGGTCACGAAACGCAAAGTTCTGTTCGCTGTCAAGCACTTCCAAAAGCGCTGACGACGGGTCGCCCTTGTAGTCGGCAGAGAGTTTATCAATCTCATCCAAAAGGATAAGCGGATTGGAACTTTCCGCCTTTTTAATTGCGGTTATAATTCTGCCCGGCATTGCGCCTATGTATGTTTTTCTGTGGCCGCGAATCTCGGCTTCGTCACGTATACCGCCAAGCGATATGCGAACGTAATTTCTTCCTGTTGCTTTGGCAATTGATTTTGCTATAGATGTTTTACCCACGCCCGGAGGGCCCACTAAACATATGATGGGTGTTTTTGCACCGCCCGTTAATGTGCGTACAGACAAAAACTCCAGTATACGCTCTTTAACTTTTTTAAGGCCGTAATGGTCTGCCTCTAAAATTTTCTCAGCACCGGATATGTCATAATTTTCGTCGGTTTTAACTCCCCAAGGCAGGTCGGTAACCCAGTCAAGGTACGTTCTTACAACGCCAGATTCAGGACTGCCGGGCTGCATCTTCTCTAAGCGCTCCATCTCTTTTTCGCACTTGACAATTACTGCCTCAGGCGCTTTTTTGTCCGACAGTTTTTTGCGGTATTCGTCAATATCCTTGTCAATACTCTCATCATCGCCAAGTTCTCCACGAATAACCTTTAACTGCTCGCGCAGGAAATATTCTTTCTGGTGTTTGTCTATGTTTCTGTGTACTTTACTGTCGATTTTAGACTCTAAGTTTATAAGTTGAATTTCGTCGCCTATAATATCCGTTAAAAGTTTTAATCTTTTTACAACATCAAACTCTGCTAAAACTGCCTGTTTCTTTTCCAAGGTACTGTATACGTTTGCGGCAACAACATCGCTGAAATATGCGTGGTCTTCAATGGAATCAAGTGTTTTTAAAGCCTCTGCAGCGTCGGGATCTTTAGGTGCAAACGCTCCGCTGCGGCACATCTGTTTTATCTTTTCCATATAAACATCGCCCACGATTTTGTCACCCTCGTCAAGAGGAGAGTCCGAAATCTCGGTGACATCTGCCAAAAAGTATGGACGTGTCTGCACAAAAGTATTGACAGATGCACGGCTGATGCCCTCTACGGCAATTCTGAAATCGTCGTCACTCCGCTTTAAAATCTGACGAATTTTAGCAATAGTGCCTACATCGTACAAGTCTGCCTCTTTAGGCTCTGCCACCTCAAAATCACGCTGAGAGATGAGCATAATCAAACCATCGTCGGCCATTGCCTCTTCTATGGCTTTTATGGTAAAATCTCTGCCGGCATCAAAATGTATAATCATATATGGGTATACCGGAAGACCTCTTAAAGGCAACACCGGTAAGATTTGCTGTTTTGTAATCAATGATAGTTCTCCTTATTCTTCATATTTATTACGGTTATTGTACAACCAAAACAATATTAAGCACAAGTATCGTTGTTTTCCAGTTATGGAACAAATACCTGTTTACGCAAGGTAAAACGCCTTATAACCCAGATAAGCCATATAAACGTCCGCCTTTGACGCAATTTCAAACGGTGCGTGCATAGAAAGCAGTGATACTCCTACATCAATGGTATCCACATCAAGGTTTGCAATATACTGTGCAACAGTTCCGCCGCCGCCCTGGTCTACTTTACCAAGTTCTCCGGTTTGCCACGCTATGCCGGCATCGTTGAATATCTTGCGTACTTTACCTACAAATTCCGCATTGGCGTCAGAGGTAGAATATTTACCGCGTGCACCTGTGTATTTGCACATAGTTAAACCACCGCCGAGGTATGCGCTGTTCTTCTCTTCGGAAACGCTTTTGTAGTTAGGGTCAAGCGCAACGCCAACATCTGCAGACAGACACATTGAGTCACTAAGCGTACGGCGCAGGTACATATCGTTATAGTCACCCTTAATTTTCTCTATAATCTCGGCAATGAAATTTTCAAAAAATCTTGATTTCATACCTGTATTACCGATAGAGCCAATCTCCTCTTTATCTGCAAGGTAGCATACTGCGGTGCGTGTGGTGTCAGCACAATCAAATATCGCTTTCATAGCGGTGTATGCGCACACTCTGTCGTCCTGTCCATATGAGCCGACCATAGACGAGTCAAGCCCTACCGAGCACGCTTTGAATGCAGGTACAATCTCAAGTTCTGCGCTGATAAAGTCTTCTTCGGTGATGTTATATTTGTCCTTTAAAATATCAAGGATATAATCTTTAACGGTTTTTTCCTCGTCATCGTGGGGCATTGAGCCGACTAAAACATTCAAATCCTCGCCGGTAAATGCCTCCGTCATTTTTTTGCTCATC
>JAZSBW010000041.1:0-1513 GCA_045602585.1 Clostridia bacterium | reverse complement strand
TCATTTATCTGCGCAAGACCTAAATCGTCTACTATCTTAGACGGTTTTTCGGCCGTTTCAAACATTTTTGCCAAAACTTTTTTAGCGGCAGTTACGCTGATAGCACCTTTATCAACTATTGATGCAAGTTCATTAAGGTCTTGGGGTGTAAATGAAATATCGTCAAAGGTGATGTCCTTTTCTTTAACAACTTTCATAATATCGCCCTGCAACCAGTTCGCAACGGCTTTAACATTGCCGCCGAGTTCCACGCATTTATCGAAAAATCTCGCCATGCTCTTATTGCCGACAATGATTCCTGCCTCGTAATCGCCAAGACCGAGTTCGCCCGTGTATCTTGCTTTTTTAACGTCGGGCATTTCGGGCAGGGTTTCACGTATGCTTTCAATCCATTCGTCATCTACGACTATCGGCATAAGGTCAGGCTCGGGGAAATATCTGTAGTCGTGTGCTTCCTCTTTACTCCTTAAAAGCACGTTTTCGCCTTTGGCATCATCCCAGCGGCGTGTTTCCTGCTCGATAACACCGCCGTTATCGAGTATTTCTGTCTGTCTGCCGATTTCGTATTCTATAGCGCGCTGTGTACCGCTAAATGTTGACACGTTCTTCATTTCGGAACGTGTACCAAATTTTTCACTGCCAACAGGACGCAAAGATACGTTTATATCACAACGGAGTGAGCCTTCCTCCATCTTACAGTCGGAAACCTCTATATACTGAAGAATTGATTTTAATGTTTCAAGATAAATTCTTGCTTCCTCGGCACTTCTTAAATCAGGCTCGGAAACAATTTCTATAAGTGGAACACCGCAACGGTTAAAGTCAACGTATGATTCATCCCCCATTACAGAGTGGATAAGTTTACCCGCATCTTCTTCTATATGAATACGCGTAATGCCTATTCGCTTCTTCTCGCCGTTTACGTCGATATCCACATATCCGTCTGTGCAAAGGGGCAAGTCAAACTGTGATATCTGGTAGGCCTTAGGCAAATCGGGATAGAAATAATTCTTTCTGTCCTGCTTACCCTCACGTGTGATAGAGCAGTTAAGCGCCAAACCTGCTTTAATGGCATACTCCACAACCTTTTTATTTAAAACGGGCAATGTGCCGGGCATACCTGTGCATATAGGACAGCAGGAAGTGTTTACATCCAAGCCGAACTCATTTTTGCATGAGCAGTAAATTTTTGTGTTGGTAGAAAGTTCTGCGTGAACTTCCAAGCCGATAACGGATTCGTAATTCATATTATCCTGCCTCCTTTCTTACAACGTAGGACGGATTGTGTGGAAATCCGTATTCTGTTCAAATGCGTATGATGCACGAATAAGCGTCATTTCGTCAAACGCTTTGCCGATTAACTGCAAACCAACCGGCATACCGTTTGTATCAAATCCGGCAGGAACAACCATACCGGGCAGACCTGCAATATTAACTGAAACGGTGCAAATATCACCGAGGTACATCTGCACGGCATCGCTTATCTTGCCGCCGATTTCAAAAGCAGTATTCG
>JAZSBW010000040.1:0-4437 GCA_045602585.1 Clostridia bacterium | reverse complement strand
GCTGACAGAATACTTGAGAAGACAGGTGTGCTTACAGAGCGTGAGATGCAGGATCAGATACTGGATAATATGGATCTTGAACGCGAAAAGGGTATAACTATAAAAGCACGTGCCGTCAAAGTTGTGTATAAGGCAAAAAACGGACAAGAATATATTTTTAACCTTATAGATACCCCCGGGCACGTCGATTTTAATTATGAGGTGTCACGTTCGCTTGCGGCGTGCGAGGGCGCTATTTTAATAGTAGATGCGGCACAGGGAATTGAGGCGCAGACTCTTGCAAACACATATCTTGCAGTAGACCATAACCTTGAACTTGTTCCGGTTATTAACAAGATTGACTTGCCGAGCGCCAGACCTGATGCAGTTAAAAATGAGATTGAAGATATTATTGGTATTGAGGCTCAGGATGCACCGCTTATATCTGCAAAGCAGGGCGTCGGAATTGAAGATGTGCTTGAAAAAATTGTAGAGTGCATACCTGCCCCCACAGGTGATGAGAGTGCACCGCTTAAATGCCTTATATTTGACTCTTACTATGATGCATACAAGGGAGTAATAGTTTACGTTCGTGTAATGGATGGTGAAATTGCTGCCGGTACAAACATAAAATTTATGGCAACAGGCAAAGAATTTAATGTTGTAGAGGTTGGCTCTCTTTCGCCACTTGGTATGATACCTGCCGACTCTTTAAAAGCAGGCGATGTTGGATATATTGCTGCAAGTATTAAAAATGTAAGTGATGCTCGCGTTGGTGATACTGTTACAACTGCCGAAGGCGGTGCTAAAGAGCCTCTTCCAGGTTATAAAAAGGTAAATCCTATGGTGTTCTGCGGTATTTATCCTGCCGATGGTGCTAAATACGGCGATTTGCGTGAGGCACTTGAAAAATTGCAGTTAAACGATGCTGCGCTTACCTTTGACCCTGAAACGTCTGTTGCGCTTGGGTTTGGGTTCAGATGTGGATTTTTAGGACTTCTGCATATGGAAATCATTCAGGAACGATTAGAACGTGAATATAATCTTGACCTTGTAACCACTGCGCCAAGTGTTGTGTATAAGGTTACCAAAACAAATGGGGAACAGGTTTGGATTGATAATCCCACAAATCTGCCCCCAATGGCAGAAATTGATTATATGGAAGAACCTATGGTTGAGGCATCTATTATGGTGCCTACAGAGTTCGTTGGAAATATTATGGAACTTTGTCAGGACAGACGCGGCGTATATAAAAATATGCGCTATATTGATGATACACGCGCAGAACTGCATTACGACCTTCCGCTTAACGAAATCATCTATGACTTTTTTGATGCACTTAAATCACGTACAAGAGGATATGCGTCGTTTGATTATGAGATGAAATGCTACAGCCGTTCAAAACTTGTTAAACTCGATATTATGCTAAACGGCGATGTGGTTGACGCGCTTTCGTTTATAGTGCACGAATCAAAATCGTATCCGCGCGGCAGACGTATTGCCGAAAAACTTAAAGAGGCTATTCCAAGACAACTTTTTGAAATACCCATTCAGGCGGCAATCGGCGGTAAGATTATTGCCAGAGAAACCGTAAAAGCATTGCGTAAAGACGTACTTGCCAAGTGCTACGGCGGTGATATTACCCGTAAGAAAAAACTGCTTGAAAAACAGAAAGAGGGTAAAAAACGTATGCGTCAGGTGGGTACTGTGGAAGTTCCGCAAGAGGCGTTTATGTCTGTGCTCAAACTTGATGAATAATATTTTTAAAGGAGGGAATTCCCTCCTTTGTTTTTCTTTGGCAGGTGATAAAATGACTGATAAAAAAGGTTTATATATTCATATTCCGTTTTGTGCAAAAAAGTGTGCGTACTGTGATTTTACATCTTTTGAAGGTAAAACCGATTGCGCATACGATTATTGTGATAAAGTTATATCAGAGATAAAATCCTATAATGAATATGATATTGATACCATTTATTTTGGCGGAGGAACACCTTCTGTTGTTGATAGTGATATAATAAGCCGCATAATGGATTGTGCATATTCGCATTTTAATGTTGATGAAAATGCTGAAGTTACTATAGAGGTTAATCCTGCTTCTGTAACCGAAGACAAACTTTTAAGTTATAAAAAATCAGGAATCAACAGAATAAGTATGGGTGCGCAATCCTTTAATAATGATGAACTTAAAACTCTAGGCAGAATACATAATGCCGATGATATTTATGATACGTATAATCTTATACGCAAGTGTGGTTTTAATAATGTAAGCCTTGACCTTATGTTTGGATTGCCGGAGCAGTCCCGTCAAAAACTTGCTCACAGCATTGACAGTATGCTTTTGCTTAACCCTGAGCATATATCGTGCTACGGATTAAAAATAGAAGAGGGGACACCGTTTTATACTAAAATGTGTTCCGGCGAAATATTTCCTTTGGATGATGATGCTTTTGCCGACCTCTATGATTATGTGTGTGTGCGTTTAACCAAAGCAGGATATATACAATACGAAATATCCAATTTCTGTAAGCCAGATAAATATTCACGTCATAACAGCCGTTACTGGAGATGTAGCGAGTATATAGGTGTCGGTGCAGGCGCATCGTCTTATATAGGTAATATCCGCAGCAAAAATACTGATGATTTGCTTGATTATAAAAACGAAATTGAAGAAATATTAACCGAAGAAGATAAAATGTGTGAGTTTGTTATATTCGGCTTGCGTATGGCAGATGGTATAAGCATAAGCGAATATGAGAAACGCTTTAAAAAGGATATATATGATGTCTTTGGGGAGCAACTTTTAAAGTATGAACGATTTATCACTCACCAGGATGATGTGCTAAAATTAAAACGTGAAGCGTATTATATTTCAAACGCAATTTTAGCAGATTTTATTCTGTAAAATAGGATAAAAAGTGAATAATTTGTAAATTTGTAAAATACCACTTGACAAACCTTTTAACAAGTGGTATTTTATTATGTGTTAGCACTCGAGCAAAAAGAGTGCTAAAAAATAAAAAGGAGGGTATAATCATTATGGAACTTAATGACAGAAGACGAAAAATTCTGCGTGCCATTATAGAAGATTATATTCTCACCGCTGAGCCTGTAGGTTCGTCGTATTTACTTAAAAATCATGATCTTGGCGTAAGTTCCGCTACTGTCAGAAACGAGATGGCACTTTTAGAAGAGATGGGTTATCTTGATAAACCGCATACATCTGCCGGCAGAATACCGTCGTATTTAGGTTATCGTGTTTATGTGGACGAACTTATGAGTCAGTACACATTAACACTTGGCGAGATTAACAGAATTAAGTTTTCACTTCAAAACCAGTATCTTGAACTCAGTAAACTTGTTAAAACGGTTTCTGATATAGCGTCTAATCTTACGAATTATACAACTATAGTAACATCCTCTATGGCTTCCAAGGAGATTATTAAAAACATAAGGCTTATATATATAGACAGACATAGTTTTGTAATAATTCTTGTAACGGGTGACGGTGTTGTTAAGAATCAGACTATCCGCACACAGAAACCGATTGATGATGAAGTTATAGAAAAACTTTCCGCATACCTTGCAAAGCGTTTTACAGGCATAGATGTTTCTATGATTACCGATGATGTTGTTGCGGCTGAAAAAGAAATGCTTCCGGTAGAGGCAGGACTTTTAAATTCAGTATTTGATTTTCTGCTTAAAACGGCTGCGAGTTTTGAAGATGAAGAAATTTTTGTTACAGGAGCAACAAATATATTTGATTATCCTGAGTTTAACGATATACAGCGCACAAAAGATTTTATGCATCTTATAAAAGAAGATAATAAAACTTTTATAAAAGAAATTTCGGGCAATAGCAATGATGCCGTAAGTGTTACAATCGGCAAAGAAAATCCAATTTTGGCACAGCACGATTTAAGTGCTGTATCGCTTAACTATTCTATGGGTAATAATGTTAAAGGCAAACTTGCTATCTTAGGTCCTACACGAATGGAATATGCAAAAGTTGTGTCAACACTCAGGTTTTTAGCCGAGTGTATAGACGAATATATAAATAGGAGTGACTTATAACAATGGCAGAAAAGAAAAACAAAGCAGAAGAAACCAAAGTGATGGAAGAAGAAATCAAAGAAACCGTTACTGAGGAATCTGCAGATAAAGCAGAAGATACATCTGCCGAGCCAAGTGAGGCAGAACAGTATAAAAATCAACTTTTGTCTGTTATGGCAGAGTATGATAACTTTAAAAAACGTACAGTTAAAGAAAAAGAAAAAATTTATGTTGACTGCGTAGGTGCAACAGTTGCGCAATTGCTGCCTGTTGTTGATAATTTAGAGCGTGCCATAGCATCTGTTGGTGACACCGAAAGCGAATTTTATAAAGGCTTTGAACTCGTTTTAAAACAGACTAAAGAAATCTTTGAAAAGATGGGCGTTACAGAAATTGCTTCTGTTG
>JAZSBW010000039.1:0-2364 GCA_045602585.1 Clostridia bacterium | reverse complement strand
CTGAGCATGGTTGTCTTCCTAAGACCGCTTGGCCTCCGACTTTATAAGGAATATCCCCGTTAAAAACAAAGCGGAAGTTTTAGAAGACGATGCCGTATTGGAAGAACTTAAAGCGGTTGAAATCCTTATAGGCGGAAAGGGCAGAGCGCTTCTTCGCCAAAGCGGAACAGAGCCTGTTATACGTGTAATGATAGAGTGCGAAAACGAAGAAGACTGCATCACTTACGCTGACAGGATTGCAAATACTATCATAACAAGGGGGCACAGCGCTTGAAAAAATGCGTAAAAACGAATGAACTTTTTGATTGCAGCACACCTTATCTGAAAGATTTGTTTGAAAATTCCGAGCATCCTTGGGATATGCTCCCGAAAATCAAGGAATATATAAACGAACTTATTGAAAAAGGTATAGACGGATTTACCGAAATTGCCGATGGTGTTCTGGTTGGGAAAGATGTTACCATTCATCCGTCCGCAACGATAATTGCTCCTGCTATTATCGGCCACAAATGCGAAATACGTCCGGGCGCATATCTGCGCGGTGCGGTTATAACGGGTGAAGGGTGTGTTCTTGGTAACTCCTCTGAATTTAAAAATTGCATACTTTTAGATAAAGTCCAGGCACCGCATTATAACTATGTCGGTGATTCTGTTTTGGGAAATAAAGCGCATATGGGCGCAGGTTCAATATGCTCCAACTTAAAATCCGACGGCAAGGCGGTTGTAGTTCATGGTGATAAAGAGTACGAAACGGGCTTGCGTAAGGTTGGTGCGATTATGGCAGACGGCGCAGATGTCGGTTGCGGTTGTGTTTTAAATCCCGGAACAGTTATAGGTAAAAACACAAATGCGTATCCTCTTACATCTTTAAGAGGTGTTTATCCGGCAGATTGTATAGTTAAAAGCACAGATAATGTGCTTAAAAGAATATAAAATATTGCAAAACCTATAAAAATCCTGTATAATAAATATACAGGATTTTATTGTTATGGGTGTAACTTGTATGAGATTGATACGTCAGATATTTAAATTTTGTAACCCGTAAAATTGTTTTTGAAAAAAGGGGGATATAGTATGGACTTTATTAAAAAAACAGCGGATTTTGACCTTATAAGTTTCGGCGAGGTAATGCTGAGGCTCTCACCTCCCGATAAAGAAAAGATTTCACAGAGCGAAGTGTTTGAAAAAAACTGTGGCGGATCTGAGTTTAACGTGGCATCAGGTGCGGCAAACTTGGGTATTCGTTCTGCCATCGTTACAAAACTTCCCAAAAACAAACTCGGTCATTTTATTGCTCGCCGTATCCGCTACGGAACTGTGTCTGATGATTATGTTGTTTGGGATAATACCGACACAAAACGTCTTGGAATTTATTTTTATGAAAGTGGTGTTTACCCAAGAAAATCCGCAGTTGTGTACGACAGGGCAAATGCGTCTGTATGCTCTTTAAAACTTTCTGAAATTCCTGACGAGATTTATACTAAAACAAGAATGTTCCATATAAGTTCCATCTCCCTCGCTTTAGGGGAGGAACTTCGCCATACTGCGCTGGAAATGATTAAAAAAATGAAAGAAAACGGAGTTGCGATAAGTTTTGATGTAAACTACCGCGCAACACTGTGGAGTGAGGAAGAAGCGCGCGAAGTAGTAGAGAGTATTTTGCCGCTTGTCGATGTTTTGTTTGTGTCTGAGGAAACTTCGCGCAGAATGTTACAGCGAATAGGAACTCTTGACGAAATTATGAAAGGCTATGCAGATACTTACGGCTGCAAGATTGTCGCCACAACACGCCGTGAGGTTGTAAGCCCCACCAAGCATAATTTTGGCTCGCGTATATACTGCGACGGTAAATTCTATGAAGAGCCGCATTATAAAAATATAGAGGTTATAGACCGTGTCGGCAGCGGCGACGCTTATGTTGCCGGTGTGCTTTACGGAATCCTTTCGGGCGGAAGTATAGATGACTCTATGTCGTACGGCAACGCTTTGAGTGCGATTAAAAATACCGTTTCTGGTGATATGAGTATCAGTTCAATCGATGAGGTTGAGTCTGTAATTTCCTCTCACAAAGCAACAGGCATACAGGACGAAATGGTAAGATAAATTAAAATCAACTTTGTAGGGGCGGTGGAAGCATCGGCCCTACAGTTTTATATAAAATTTAACAGGAGAACTCTATGAAAAAACGACACTACAATATACCTGTGTTTGTTCCGCATATTGGCTGTCCGCACGACTGCGTTTTCTGTAATCAACGGCATATAACGGGTAAGCAGAGCGAAGTGTGTGCAGACGATGTGCGTAAAACTATTGACGAGCATCTTGAATTTATAGATAAAAAAAATTCCTATGTGTAAGTTGACT